>JBEVDF010000039.1:0-14021 GCA_040514145.1 Aeromicrobium sp. | reverse complement strand
AGGTCGAGGTACTCCACCCAGGCACCCCAGAAGCCGGCGAGGTCGTCGACCGACCACTGCCACAGCGCGTCGTAGTCGGGCACGTCCACCCTGCGGGTGCTGCTGATCCAGGCGGCGAAGCGCTCGATGGCGGTGTCGCCGGTGCGTGCGGGCTCCCAGAGAACGTCGGCAGACATGTCGGCAGTCTAGGTGTGGCCCAGGACACGGGCAGGCAGGGGCGGGCGAGATGCGGCGAGGCGATCGTCGGCCGGCCTTCCCCAGCAGTCCGACGATCGCCTCGGCTTCGCAGGCATGCCCCCCAGGCACACCGACTGCGGTTCCGATCGACCGGTGAGTCGGCCGAGCATCTCCGCGGCATCCCCTGTTCCGACTCCGCCACACCAAGACGACCCCAACACCGGAACTGCCGCGTCCCGGATCGCTCCGGGCCGCTCTCCCATCATGGCTAACTGCGAGTTACAGTGTGGCCGTTTCGGCAGAGAAATCCGTCGAATGTGACCTGGTCGTCACCGCCTGCACGGGCCGCGAAAGCTCGAAACCCGGCATCCGTTGAGGAATGCCGGGTTTCGATGAAGGGTCGGGGTGACAGGATTTGAACCTGCGGCCTCGTCGTCCCGAACGACGCGCGCTACCAAGCTGCGCCACACCCCGTGTGCAACCTCAGAGATTCTACCCGGTCAGGGTGAGGACTGTCGCCTCGGGGCGGCAACAGAATCGGAACGGCGTGAACGGAGAGGTGCCGCACCCGGCCGACACGTGCAGCCAGGACGCGTCGTGACCCGGCGTGCGGTGCGTGTGCAGGCCGTTCGCCCGCCCCCGGTCGATGTCGCAGTTCGTGACGAGGGCGCCGAAGCCGGGCACCTGCAACTGGCCGCCGTGCGTGTGGCCGGCCAGGATCAGGTCGTTCCCCGCGGCGTTGAACGAGTCGAGCACCCGCAGGTAGGGCGCGTGTGCGACACCGATGCGCAGGTCGGCGGTGGCGTCGGCCGGCTGGTGGTCGAGGCGGTCGAACCGCAGGTGGGGGTCGTCCACGCCGGTGAACGCGAGGCGGGTGCCGTTGACGGTCAGCTCGTCGCGCCGGTTGTTCAGGTCGCGCCAGCCCTGGTGCGAGAGCACGGCGCGCAGCTCCTCGTACGGCAGGTCGCGCGGGCGCTCCCAGTCGCCGCCCACGTCCACGCCGGTACCACCGCTCAGGTAGGTCGCGGGGTTCTTCAGCGTCGGCGAGTAGTAGTCGTTCGAGCCGAAGACGAACACGCCCGGCACCTGCAGCAGGTCGGCCAGCGCCGCCACGAGCGGGGCCACCGAGTCGCGGTGGGCGAGGTTGTCGCCGGTGTCCACCACGAGGTCGGGCTCGAGCGCCGCCAGGGACTCCAGCCACTCCTGCTTGGCCCGCTGGCCGGGTGTGAGGTGGATGTCCGACAGGTGGAGCACGCGGATCGGGTCGTGGCCCGGGGGCAGCACGGGGGCGGTGAACTCCCGCACGACGAACCGGCGCGAGGCCTCGACCCAGGAGTAGGCCAGGGTGCCCAGCCCGAGCGCGGTCGTCGCGGTCAGCAGCCGGCCCAGTCCCATGCGGGCCAGCCTAGTCGGGGGGCGTGGACGCGCATCAGGCCCAGCCGTGCTCGCCGGCGTGCTCGGCCGCCGCGCGGCGGTGGGAGAATGGACGCATGTCAGCTCTCAAGGACCGTCTCCGCGACGACCTCAACGCCGCCCTGAAGTCGCGCGACGCGCTGCGCACCTCGGTGATCCGCATGGTGCTCGCTGCGATCACCAACGCAGAGGTGGCCGGCAAGGAGGCGCGTGAGCTGACCGACGACGACGTGCTCACCGTGCTGTCCTCGGAGGCCAAGAAGCGCCGGGAGTCGGCCACCGCGTTCGACGAGGGCAACCGTCCGGAGCTCGCCGACAAGGAGCGGGCCGAGGCCGCGATCCTGGCCGAGTACCTCCCCGAGCCGTTGAGCGACGAGGAGATCGCCGTCCTCGTGGCGGGCGTCATCGAGCAGACCGGTGCCGCCGGCGAGGGTATGAAGGCCATGGGCAAGGTCATGGGAGCCGTGACGGCTCAGACCAAGGGCCGGGCCGACGGCGGGGCCGTCGCGGCCGAGGTCAGGCGCCAGCTCGGCGCCTGAGGCCGCTCAGTCGTCGTCGCCACCGCGTCCGCGGCCGCGACCCGGGCGGTTGTCGCCGCCGCCCCTCTTCGGGGCCGCCGCCTTGCCCGTGGGCAGGGCGACCGACTCGAACTTCGCGGGGGTGAGGGACTTCTCGATCTCGCCCATCGCCGCCTTCCACTGCGGACCGGCCAGCGAGGAGCCGCCGGCCTGCGCGAACGACACGGGCACGCCCCGCAGGGTGGTGCCGACCAGTCCGGCCGGCTGGCCCTTCTTGTTGATGCCCGCGATCATCGACGCCGCGGCGATCTCGGGGGTGTAGCCCACGTACCAGACGGCCTTGCTGTCGTTGGTCGTACCGGTCTTGGCCGCCGACGGGATGCTCAGGCCGGTGCCGTTGCTGTGGCCGAAGCCGCCGGGCTGCTGCAGGCCCACGAGGATCGCGTTCACCGTGGCGGCGGTCTTCTTGCTCATGGCGCGCTTGCACTCGGGCTTGTACTTCTTGATCGTCTTGCCGCTGCGGTCGAGGACCTCGGCCACCGGAGCGGGCTCGCAGTACATGCCGCCGGCCGCGGGGGCGGCGTACGCGGCCGCCATGTCCAGCGGGCTGACGTCGATCGGGCCCAGCGTGAAGGACGGGATGTAGCTGCCCGGGCTGCCCTTGTCGATGTCCGGCTCGGCGGTGGGGATGCCCAGCCGCTTGGCCATCTTGACCGTCTCGCACAGGCCGGCGTCGCGCTCGAGCTGGGCGAAGTAGGTGTTCACCGAGCGGCGCAGGCCGGTGACCATGTTGAAGCCGCCGGCGCCCGTGGAGTTCTTGACCTCCCACTGACCGGTGCCGTTGCCGTCGCAGTCGAAGTAGGTGCCCGTGGGGATCCTCATCGTCTGCGGCGCGTTGTAGGACTTGCTCGCCGGGATGCCGTCCTCGAGGGCCGCGGCCGCCGTGAACATCTTGAAGGTCGAGCCGGCCTGGAAGCCGTTCGAGTCGCCGTACCGCCGCGGCACGGTGAAGTTGATGAACGTCTCGCCCTTCTTCTTGCCCATCGCGCGGGACTGGCCGATGGCGCGGACCTTGCCCGTGCCGGGCTCGACGAGGGCCAGCGAGCCGATCGCCTTGTCGTTCGCGCCGACGTACTTCGTGACGGCCTTGTTGACCGCCTTCTGCATCGAGAGGTCGATGTTGGTCTTGATCGTCAGGCCGCCCCGCTCGAGCATCGCCTGGCGCTGCTTGACGGTGTCGCCCAGCGCGGGCTCCTGCAGCAGGTAGCGGCGGATGTAGTCGCACGAGAACGCCGCGTCGGAGTCGACACAGCCGTTCGGGAACGAGGTGATCTTCAGACCGATCGGGGTGGCGCTGAGCTTCTCGGCCTCGACCGCGGGGATCTTGCCCAGCCGCGCCATGACGCCGAGCACCGTGTTGCGGCGCTGCAGCGCGCGCTCGGGGTAGATGCGCGGGTTGAACTGCTCGGGGTTCTGGACGAGTCCGGCCAGCGTGGCCGCCTGGGCGGTCGAGAGCTTGTCGGGGCTGACCGAGAAGTAGTGGTAGGCCGCGGCGTTGATGCCGTAGGCGCCGTCGCCGAAGTAGGCGATGTTGAGGTAGTGCTCGAGGATCTCGTCCTTGGAGTACTTCTTCTCGTAGTTGATCGCCAGCTTCAGCTCGCGGATCTTGCGCGCGGTGGACACCTCGGTGGCGGCGGCGCGCTGCTCCTTGGTGGCGGCCTGCTGCACGAGGGTCAGCTTGACCAGCTGCTGGGTGATCGACGAGCCACCCTGGGTGTTGCCGGCGGAGGCGTTGTTCATCAGGGCGCGCAGCGTGCCCTTGAGGTCGAGGGCGCCGTGCTCGTAGAAGCGGTAGTCCTCGATCGAGATGATCGCCGACTGCATGACCGGGGCGATCCGCTTGAGCGGGACGTCCTGGCGGTTCTCCTGGTAGAAGTACGCGACGCGCTTGCCGTTGGAGGCGATCAGCCGGGTGGTCTGGGGGTTCGGCAGGTCCTGCAGCGCGAGCGGCAGGTCGACGATGTCCTTGCTGGCCTTGTTCGAGGTGGCGGCCAAGAAGGCGGTGCCGGGCACGAAGACCGCCGCGACGATCACGCCGGCCAGCACCGAGAGCCACGCGATCGAACCGATCGCCCCCAGCTTCGACGTCGGCCGCGGTTCGCTCTCGGCGACTTTCTTGATTGAGTCACCCATGTCCTGCCACGCCATGAGCACGAGGATACGGGAGATCGGCAACCGGGCCGGCCAGCAGCGACGCGGCGGCCGTGATGGGATGGCCCGGCATGACTAGTTGGAACTATGTATCAACTACCCGGACGAATCTGTCCGTTTCACCCGTGAATCCGTAGGCTGGAGTCACAGCAGAAACAACCTCCCTCCGGTCACGGGGACCGGCGGGATCTCGGGAAAGGTCTCTGCGTATGTGGAACAACAACTGGTCTCAGGACGCCGCCTGCTTGGGAAAGTCCGATGATCTCTTCGTCAAGGGCGCTGAGCAGAACCGCGCCAAGCTCGTCTGCAACGGGTGCGACGTCCGGGCCGAGTGCCTTGCCGAAGCGCTGGACAACCGCATCGAGTGGGGCGTGTGGGGCGGCATGACCGAGCGCGAGCGCCGTGCGCTGCTGCGTCGCAAGCCCAACGTTCGCAAGTGGCGCGAACTGCTGGTCCCCGCCAGCTGACCTTCCTCAGGCGCCCGGCGTGGCGCCGAGGTGGTCCCCGATCACCCTCAGGCCCTCCAGGTCGTGGACGTCCGTGTCCAGTGCGGGCACGGGCACGACCTCCACGTTGCGGTGGGCCGCACTGAACCGCTCGCGCAGCCGGTTCTCCCGCTCCGCCAGGCGCATCCGCTCGGCATGGACGTCGAGCAGCTCGGCCGTCCGCCGCTCGACCGCCTTCCCCTGGGCCAGCCGCGGCGACGCCGACTCGGCATCGGCCGCCGAGACCCCCGCCGCCGACTCGTCGTGGACCCGGTTCACCACGAGGCCCGCCAACGGCATGTCGTCCGCCGCCAGCCGCTCCACGAAATAGGCCGCCTCGCGCATCGCCGCCGACTCGGGCGCCGCGATCACCAGGAATGCCGTGCCCTGGGCCTGCAGGAGCGAGAACGTCGCGTCCGCCCGCTGGCGGAACCCCCCGAACAGGGTGTCGAACGCCGCGATGAAGGTCTGCATGTCGGTCAGCACCTGCGCACCGAGCACCTTGTTGAGCGCGGCGGTCACGATCCCGAGCCCGGCCGACAGCAGCCGCGCCGGACCCCGCGCCGGCGCCAGCATGAGGCGGATGAACCGGCCGTCCAGCAGTGAGGAGAGCCGTTCGGGCGCGTCGAGGAAGTCCAGCGCCGACCGCGACGGCGGCGTGTCGACGACGATGAGGTCCCATCGGTCCTCGGCGTGCAGCTGGCCCAGCTTCTCCATCGCCATGTACTCCTGCGTGCCCGCGAACGAGCTCGACAGCGCGACGTAGAAGGGGTTCGCGAGGATCTCGGCCGCCTTCTCCGGCGAGGCGTGCGCCTCCACCACCTCGTCGAAGGTGGTCTTCATGTCGAGCATCATCGCGTCGAGCGAGCCACCCGCCGACGTGTCGATGCCCTTGACCGGGCGGGGCGTGTTGTCCAGTTCGAGCAGTCCCAGGGACTGCGCCAGCCGGCGGGCGGGATCGATCGTGAGCACGCAGACCGTGCGGCCTCGCTCGGCGGCGCGCAGCGCGAGGGCGGCCGCGGTGGTGGTCTTGCCGACGCCACCGGAGCCGCAGCACACCACGATCCGGGTCGTCGGATCCGCGATCAGAGCGTCGATGTCGAGGCGCGCGGGCTGCTCGGTGCTGGAGAGGCGGCGCTCGGTGTGCGGACGTCGCTCGCGGGGCGTGGTCGTCACCTTGGCGCTCATCGGGCGTCCTCCACGAGCGGCTTCAGCTGCTCGGCGAGGTCCTGCAGCGCGCCGAGGTCGATGCCGCCGGTGAGCAGGGGCAGCGAGACGTGCGGACGACGGGACTCCTCGATGATCCGTTGCTGCGCGGTCTGCAGGTGCTGGCGCTCGACGTGCCCGAAGCCGTCGGCCACGAGGGTGGCCGCGGCCTCGCGGGGCAGGCCGGCCCGCTCCAGCACCGGCGCCACCGCCTTCGCGTCGAGCCGGCCCGCCTCGAGGGCCTCGACCGTGTCGCTCGACAGCAGCGACGGACGCACGAGGTTCACCACGACGTGGCCGACCGGGAGGCCGGCGCGGGTCAGCTCGTCGATGCCGTCGAGCGTCTCCTGCACGGGCATCTCCTCCAGCACGGTGACGAGGTGGACCGACGTCTGGGGGCTGCGCATCATCGTCATGATCGACTCGGACTGCGTCTTGATCGGCCCGACCTTGGCCAGGCCGGCGACGTCGTCGTTGACTCCGAGGAAGCGCGCGATCCGGCCGGTGGGCGGGGCGTCGACGACCACCGCGTCGTAGACGAAGGCCGAGGACTTGTCACCCTTGCGACGGCGGGCGGCCTCGTAGACCTTGCCCGTCAGGAGGACGTCGCGCACGCCCGGCGCGATCGTCGTGGCGAAGTCGATGACGCCGAACTTGTCGAGCGCGCGGCCGGCGCGGCCGAGGCGGTAGTACATCTGCAGGTACTCCAGCAGCGCCGCCTCGGGATCGATCGCGAGCGCGTGCACGTGGCCGCCGGCGTCGCTCGTGGCGATCCGTCGTTCCTCGTAGGGCAGCGGCGGCACGTCGAAGAGCTGCGCGATGCCCTGGCGCCCCTCGACCTCGCACAGCAGCACCGTGAGTCCGCGGCCCGCGAGGGCGAGCGCGAGCGCGGCGGCCACCGTGGTCTTGCCGGTGCCGCCCTTGCCCGTCACCACGTGCAGGGGGGTCGAGTTCGCCACGCCGTCGAGACTACCGAGGCTCGGGCGAACGTGTCGGGCGAGAACCGCGCCCGCGCGTGCGGGATACAGTCAGCCCCATGACCAAGTGGGAATACCTGACGGCCCCGGTGCTCGTCCACGCGACCAAGCAGATCCTCGACAACTTCGGCCGCGACGGCTGGGAGCTGGTGCAGATCGTGCCGGGCATGAACCCGGAGAACCTCGTCGCCTACTTCAAGCGCCCGGTGGCCTGACATGGGTGCCGTCGTCGACCGCCTCGCCTCGATGGGCCTCACGGTTCCCGAGGTCGCCGCCCCGGTGGCGTCCTACGTCCCCGCCGTGCGCAGCGGCAACCACGTGTACACGTCGGGCCAGCTGCCGTTCGTCGACGGAGTCCTCCCCGGTACCGGCAAGGTCGGCGCCGAGGTCTCGCCCGAGGACGCCCAGGAGTACGCCCGCCTGTGTGCCCTGAACGTCATCGCGGCGATCAACTCGGTGGTCGACCTCGATGCGGTCGTGCGCGTCGTGAAGCTGACCGTGTTCGTGGCCAGCGCGCCCGACTTCACCGGCCAGCCCGCCGTCGCCAACGGCGCCAGCGACCTCGTGGCCGCGGCGTTCGGCGCCGCGGGCCCGCACGCACGCAGCGCCGTGGGTGTCGCCGCGCTGCCGATGGACACTCCCGTCGAGATCGACGCGATCGTCGAGGTGGCCTGACGTGCTGGTCCCCGTGCCGGCCCGCTGGAAGGAGCAGCTCGGCGACTTCGATCCTGCCGCCGTGGTGCCTCCGAAGGACGCGGCGACGATCGCCGTCGTCCGTGACGGCTCCGACGGCATCGAGGCGTTCCTCATGCGCCGCCACTCCGGCATGGCCTTCGCCGCGGGCATGTACGTCTTCCCCGGCGGCGGCGTCCAGGACGACGACGGTGAGCCCATGCGGTGGGTGGGTCCCGCGCCCGAGGTGTGGGCGCAGCGGTTCTCCTGCGACCCCGACCTGGCCGGCCGACTCGTGGTGGCCGCCGTCCGCGAGACGTTCGAGGAGACCGGCGTGCTGCTCGCCGGCCCCGACGAGGACTCGATCGTGGGCGACACCACCGATCTGGCGTGGGCCCGCGAGGCCCTGGAGGCCAAGGAGCTGTCGTTCGCGCGGTTCCTGGCCGACGAGAAGCTGGTGCTGCGCGCCGACCTGCTCGGCGCCTGGGCCCACTGGATCACCCCGGCCCTCGAGCCGCGCCGCTACGACACCCGGTTCTTCGTCGCGGCGCTGCCGCGCGGGCAGCGGATCGGCACCGTGAGCACCGAGGCCGACAAGTCCCTGTGGGCCCCGCTGTCCGAGGTGCTCGCGCGGGTCGACGCGGGCGGCGCGGCCATGATGCCGCCCACCGTCGTCACGTGCCGGGAGCTGTCCACCTTGTCCGCCACCGAGGTGCTGGCCGCGGCCGCGGAGCGCGAGATCCGCCCCATCGAGCCGCAGTTCGTCCAGCAGGACGGCCAGTGGTGGCTCGACATCGGTCACGAGGGAGAGCTGTGAGCGAGCGCGGCATGAGCAGCGCCGTCACCGAACGCGCGTCGTTCATCCTGGCCGACAATCCGGGGATCATGACCCTCGACGGGACCAACACGTGGATCCTGCGCGAGCCCGGCTCGCCGCGGGCGGTCGTGGTCGACCCGGGCCCCGACCTCGCGGAGCACGTCGACGCCGTCGTGGCCGCGGCGGGCGAGGTCGCACTCGTCCTCTTCACCCACCACCACTGGGACCACACCGACGCCCTGGGGTCGATCGTGAAGGCCACCGGGGCGCCCACGCGGGCGATCTCGCCGGAGTTCTCCCAAGGCGCCGACCCGCTGGTCGACGGCGAGCGGATCGAGGTCGACGGCCTGCTGATCGACGTGGTCGCCGCCCCCGGTCACACCCAGGACTCGGTGGCGTTCGTGCTGCCGCAGGACCGTGCGCTGCTCAGCGGCGACATGGTGCTCGGCCGCGGCACCACCGTGGTGGCCCATCCCGACGGCGCCCTCGGCCCGTATCTGGAGTCGCTGCGCCGATTCCGCGCGCTGGTGACCGACGGCCACGCCGCGACGATCCTGCCGGGCCACGGGCCCGTCGTGGAGGATCCGGCGGCACACCTGGACTTCTACCTCAGCCACCGCGAGGAGCGCCTCGAGCAGGTGCGCACCGCCCGGTCGCGCGGCGCCGTGACCGCGCGCGACGTGGTCGAGCTGGTCTACGCCGACGTCGACCCCGTCCTGTGGGACGCGGCCGAGGCCTCGGTGCGCGCCCAGCTGGAGTACCTCGACGCGAACTGACCGAGCGAAAAGCACAACGCCGCCACCCGGTGATCGAGTGGCGGCGGGCGCAGCGAGATCACCCTGAGGCGATCCCGCGGGAGCGTCAGCGCGAGCGGCGCTTGAGGCGCTCGAGATCGAGGATGATGACCGAGCGGGGCTCGAGGCGCAGCCAGCCACGCGACGCGAAGTCGGCGAGCGCCTTGTTCACGGTCTCGCGCGAGGCGCCGACGAGCTGCGCCAGCTCCTCCTGCGTGAGGTCGTGATTGACGTGGATGCCGTCGTCGGCCTCGCGACCGAAGCGGGCGGCCAGGTCGAGCAGCGCCTTGGAGACGCGGCCGGGGACGTCGGAGAACACGAGGTCGCCCACGACCTCGTTCGTGCGGCGCAGGCGGCCGGCGAGCTGGTTGAGCAGCGCGTAGGCGACGTCGGGGTGCGACTGGAGCACGGGGTTGAGCGCGCTGTGCCCGAGGCTGCGCAGCTCGGTGTCGGTGACGGCGGTGGCCGTGGCCGAGCGCGGGCCCGGGTCGAAGAACGAGAGCTCGCCGAACATCTGGCCGGGGCCGAGGATGGCGATGAGGTTCTCGCGGCCGTCGATCGAGCGACGGCCGAGCTTGATCTTGCCCTCGATGACGACGTAGAGCTGGTCGCCCTCGTCACCCTCGGCGAACAGGACCTCGCCGCGACGCAGGGTCACCGGCGACATGGAGGACTCGAGCGCGCCGGAGGCGTCGTCGTCGAGGCCGTTGAACAGAGGAGCTTGGCGCAGAACTTCGTCGGTCACAGCGCTAGTTTCCCACATGCAACCCAGATCACACCCACCTTGGGCCCGCGCGAGTGTGAAGTGTCCAGATACGGTGTTAGCGTGCCCGCCGAATCGACGCCCGTGACCTCGCGTCCGGCGACGTCCCTCGTGCGGCGCGCGCGCAAGATCAACCGGGCCCTGGCGCAGGCCTATCCCGACGCCCGTTGCGAGCTCGACTTCGAGAATCCCTTCCAGTTGCTGGTGGCCACGGTGCTGTCCGCACAGACCACCGATCGCCGGGTCAACGCCATCACACCGACCCTGTTCGCGGCGTATCCCGACGCCGCCGCGCTCGCCGGCGCCGACCGCGCGGCGGTGGAGGAGATCATCCGCCCCACGGGTTTCTTCCGTGCCAAGACCGAGAGCATCCTGGGCCTGTCGTCCGCGCTCGTCGAGCGGTTCGACGGCGAGGTCCCCGGGACGCTGGCCGACCTCGTCTCGCTGCCGGGCGTGGGCCGCAAGACCGCGAACGTCGTCCTCGGCAACGCCTTCGACGTCCCGGGGATCACCGTCGACACGCACTTCGCCCGCCTCGTGCGCCGCTGGGAGTGGGTCGACGAGGCCACCGCGAAGGACCCGGTGAAGACCGAGCACGCCGTCGGCGCCCTGTTCCCGCGCAAGGACTGGACGATGTTGTGCCACCACGTGATCTGGCACGGTCGCCGTCGCTGCCACGCGAAGGTGCCGGCCTGCGGCGCCTGCCCCGTCGCGCAGTGGTGCCCGTCCTACGGGCTCGGTCCCACCGATCCCGAGGTCGCCGAGGCGCTCGTCACCACGCAGGGGCCCGCATGACCGATTCCTCACCCGCAGCCGATCCCCTGGTCGGGCTGCCGCAATGGCTGCATCCCCTCGCCGAGATGCTCGACTCGGTCGAGGCCGAGCACCTGGCGCCCCGATTCCCGCATCCGCCGCAGGACGCGCGCCCGGCGGCCGTGCTGATGCTCTTCTCCGACGGCGAGCAGGGCCGCGAGCTGCTGCTCACCGAGCGCGCCGCCACCCTGCGCAATCACGCACGCCAGATCTCGTTCCCGGGCGGCCGGCAGGACGACACCGACCGCGACGCCGTCCACACCGCCCTGCGCGAGGCGCAGGAGGAGGTCGGCCTCGACCCGAGCGAGGTCATCGTCTTCGGCTCGCTGCCCACGCTGTGGCTGCCGCCGAGCAACCACGCGGTCACCCCCGTGCTGGGCTACTGGACCGACCCGCGCGTCCTGCACGCGCAGAGCCCCGAGGAGGTCGCGACCGTGCTGCGCACGCCGCTGGACCTGATGCTGGACCCCGACCGGCGCTTCAGCATCGTGCACCCGTCGGGCTGGACCGGACCCGCCTTCGACATCGGCGCGAACGTCCCCCTGTGGGGCTTCACCGCCGGCATCATCGCCCGTCTGTTCGAGCGTCTGGGGTGGGAGCGCCCCTGGGACGCCACCCGGACCCGACCCATCCCGGAGTGACATGAACTGGCTCGATGTCGTCCTGGTCGTGACGTTCGTGGTCTACGCCTACGCGGGGTGGGTCCACGGGTTCGTCTCGAACGTCTTCTCCGGCGGCGGACTGCTGCTGGGGTTCCTGCTGGGCATCTTCCTGGCCCCGCGCTTCTTCTCCCAGGGCGAGGGCGACCCGATGCAGGCGGTCATGTCGATCGTCCTGGTGTTCGTGGTCGCCGGCATCGGCAACTTCGTCGGCACCCTCATCGGGCGCTCGCTGCGCATCGGGCGCGGGCCGGGCCGCGCGGTCGACGCGGTGTTCGGAGCCGCCTTCGGCACCATCGTGGTGATGGCCGCCACGTGGGCCCTGGGCTACGCGGTCAGCGCCTCGACCCTGCCGTACATCAGCTCGGCGGTCCGTGACTCCACCGTGCTGGCCCGCGTCGACAACCTCATGCCCGCGCGGGCCGGCGACGCGCTCCGGTCGTTCACCGACACGCTCACCGGCGACGTCTTCCCCCGCTATCTCGATCCGTTCGAGACCGAGATCATCCCCGATACCGACCCGCCGGACGAGGCGACGCTGGCCCTGAAGTCGGTCCGCGCGGCGCGCGGCAGCGTCGTGCGCCTGCTCGGCGAGGCGGAGTGCCGGCGCACGATCGAGGGGTCCGGCTTCGTCATCGCCCCCGAGCGCGTCATGACCAACGCGCACGTGATCGCCGGGGTCGACAAGCCCACGGTGACCCTCGGCGACCGCCGGCTCCCGGCCCGGCCCGTGTGGTTCGACGCCGAGCTCGACCTCGCGGTCGTCGACGTCCCCGGCCTCGACGGCACCCCGCTGCGCTTCGACACCGGCGCACAGCAGGGCGACCCCGCCGCCGTGCTCGGCTTCCCCCAGAACGGTCCGTTCGACGCGCGAGCCGCGCGCGTGCGCGGCAGCCTCGATCTGAAGGGGCCGGACATCTACGGCAACGGCCGGGTGTCGCGCGACGTCTTCTCGATCCGCGCGCTGGTCCGCTCCGGCAACTCCGGTGGCCCGCTGATCTCCGCGAAGGGCGACGTCATCGGCGTGATCTTCGCGGCCTCGCTGTCCGATCCCGACACCGGCTACGCGGTGACCGCCGCCGAGACGCTGCCGATCGCCCAAGCGGCGGTGCGCGCCACCAGGACGGTGTCCACCGGCGGCTGCGCCTGATGCGCACGCTGGCCGCCGTGCTGCTCTGGTGCGTCACGACGCTGGCCACCTTCGTCGCGATCGGCGCGCAGTGGTCGGCCGCGCACCTCCAGGACGAGAGCGGCTTCGTCGACCTCACGTCGCGCGTCGGTGACGACCGGGAGGTGCAGGAGGCCGCCGCGGCCCTGACGGGCGAGGCGTTCGCCGACCAGACCGGCCTGCCGATCGCCTGGCACGACCGCGTGGCGGCCGGGGTGAGCGCGGCCATCCTGCGGTTGACGGAGTCGCCGGGCTGGAGCGACGCGTGGCGCGAGACCAGCCGCAGCACGCATCAGCGCCTGTTCGCCGACCCCACGCCCACCGACATCCGGGCGGACGTCGCCCCCCTGGTGGACCTCGCCATCAGCGAGGTCGACCTGCCGATCTCCCTCTCCGGGCCGGACGAGCTGCTGGTCACCGTGAGCGACGAGGACCCGGCCGACCTCGTCGCCGCCACGTCACGCTCGGGAGACCTCACGATCCTCGCGGTGGGGATCGGACTGGTCGCGGCCGTGCTCGCGCTGGCGGTGTCGCGCCGCCGCTCCAGCACGCTGGCCGCGCTGGGGATCGGCGTGGTGCTGGCCGCGGGCGCCTGGTGGGTGCTCGGGCGCGTGGCCGTGCCGCAGTTCATCGAGGACCAGGCGTCCGCCACGGCCTACGGCCGCGAGCTGCACGAGGTGCTGACCGACCGGATCGTCGCCTCGCTCGACACGACGCTGCTGTGGGTGGCGCTCGCCGGCGCCGCGATGACGCTGCTGGGGCTGCTCAGCCGCGCGAGGCGGTCTTGACGCGCGTCCCCGACGAGGTGCCGCCCGGCTTCAGCGCCGACGGCAGCTGGCGCACCGTGCCGATGGTGTTCTCCGGCGCGCGCACCTTCTTGAAACGGGTCCAGGCCACCATCACGAGCCCGACCGCCAGCAGCAGGTAGAAGCCGGTCACGATCAGGAACGCCCACGCGGGGTGCAGCCCGGTCATCGTCAGGAAGTACGCCACGGTGATGGACGCGAGGATCAGAACCAGCAGCAGCAGGAACGCGGCCACGGCCACGAGCGCGATGCCCAGGCCTCCCGCCTTCACGCTGACGCGCAGCTCCGACTTCGCCAGGGCGATCTCGTGCTGGACGATCGACGAGAGGTCGCGGGTCACGTCTGCGACGAGTCGTCCGATCGTGGGCTCGTCCGTGGGCTTCGTCATGGGCCGAGCGTACCCAAGTCCGGGCGCGGCAGCCCCTCGTGGCGCCGCACCCGGACTCGGGGTGTCACTCCTGGCCGGGCGCCGGCTTCTTCATGCCGGCCGTGATCAGGTCCATCACGGAGGAGTCGGCCAGCGTGGTCGCGTCGCCGACCTC
>JBEVDF010000290.1:0-8414 GCA_040514145.1 Aeromicrobium sp. | reverse complement strand
CCCTGCGCGAGGCCCTCGCCGACCTGCCGCCCGAGCCGTCGGCCCTGCGGTGTCGCGTGACGGTCGCGCTGGCGAGCGAGGAGTACTACACCGCGCCCTTCGCCGCGCGGGCCGAGCTGGTCGCGCAGGCGCGAGCCATGGCCGACGAGCTGACGGACCCGGACCTCGTGGTCGATGTCGCGCAGGTCGGGGTGGCCGCCTTGTGGACGGCGTCCACCGCCACGGAGCGGGCCGAGTGGGCCGCTGAGTCCGCGCGGCTCGCGCGTGAGCTCGGCCGCGACCGCGACGTCGTCATCTCGGCGACCCTGCAGGCCGTCGCCCTCGGCGAGGCGGGCCGGCCACTGGAGATGCGCGAGGTGATCGCGCAGGCCCGCGTCGACGCCGACCGGCTGCGGCTGGCGTACGCCCAGCTCGTCCTCGACGGGCTCGAGATCCCGTGGCTCGCCATGGCCGGACGGTTCGAGGAGTGCGCTGCGGTGCTCGACCGGATGCGCCGCCTCGAGCGGACGGTGTCGCTCCCGCAGTCGGAGGTGGCGATCCTCGGGGCCGAGCTGGTGCTCACGGTGTGGACCGGGCACGCCGCGGACGTCGTCGACGTCCTCGTGGCGATGGAGGAGACGGACCCGCTTCCCCTGACCGCCGTCACCGCGGCGTTGCTCTGTCGCGCCGGCCGCGTCGACGACGCGCGCGAGCACCTCCGGCGGTACTCCGTGGACCTCGACCACGACGACTGGTTCTCGATGCTGGCGTGGTGCAACGCGGCCGAGGCGGCGCTCCACGTCGGGGACCGTGCGCTGGCCGCCGGGGCGCTGGCGCGGATCGCACCCTTCCCCGGCTACAGCTGCTCGGCCGGGTCGGGCAACGCCTCGGGCCCGGTCGACCACTACATCGCGTGCGCGCACGCGGCCCTCGGCGACCTCGACGCGGCACGGGTCCACGCCGACCACGCCGAGGAGCTGTGCGAGCAGTGGCAGATCCCGCTGGCCGCGCAGCGACTGCGCGACCAGCGGGAGCACTTCGGCTATTGACCGAGCTCAGCGGGTGCGAACGAGGTCGGCTTCGGCGCCCTCGACGTCGACCTGCGGCAGGGCGCGGTCGAGCCAGGTCGGCAGCCACCAGTTCCACTTCCCGAGCAAGGTCATCGTGGCGGGCACGAGGATCATCCGCACCACCGTCGCGTCCAGGAACACGGCGGTCGCCATGCCCAGGCCCAGCATCTTGACGACCAGGTCACCCTCGGTCGCGAAGCCGAGGAACACGAAGACCATGATCGCCGCGGCGGCGGTGATGACCTTGCCCGAGGCGGACAGGCCGTGCACGATGCTGGCGGTCGAGTCACCGGTGTCGAGCCACTTCTCGCGGATGCGGCTCAGCAGGAACACCTCGTAGTCCATCGAGAGGCCGAACAGGATCGCGAAGATCAGGATCGGCACCCAGCTGGACACGGGCGCGGCATGGTCGATGCCGAGCAGGCTCGCGCCCCAGCCCCACTGGAACACCGCCGTCATGACGCCGTACGCAGCGCCGATCGACAGCAGGTTCATGGCGGCCGCCTTGAGGGGGATCACCACGGAGCGGAACACGAGCGTCAGCAACAACACCGAGACCGCCACGACGAATCCGATGACGACCCACAGCCGGTGCGACAGCATCTCGGCGATGTCGGCGAAGAGCGGCGTCTGGCCGGTCACCTCGACCCCGTCGGGCAGGTCGGCACGCAGGTCGTCGACCAGGCCCGAGGTGCGGGCGTCGGCCGGACCGAACGCGGGCTCGGCCGTCAGCACGGTGACCGCTCCGTCGGGCGAGGTGATCGGCGGCGAGACGGACACCAGGTCGTCGTTGCTCGCGAGGGTGTCGCGCACCGCGGCCACCTCGGAGGTGGCGAGCGCCGCGTGGTCGACGACGACCGTGATCGGTCCGGTGGCGCCCGGTCCGAACGCGTCCGCCGTCAGGTCGTACGCGCGACGGGTGGTCGCCTCGGTGGTCTGGTTGCCGTCGTCCTGGGGCCAGGTGCGCATGTCGAGCACGGGAGCCGCCAGGGCGATCATCACGGTCGTGCCGAGCAGCGCCCACAGCACAGGGCGTCGCGTGACCCGCTCGGCCCAGCGAGCCGTCAGGGGCCGTTCGGTGCTGACCCTGCCACGGCGGAGGCCGCGGGCCAGCACCTTGCGCCCGGCGAGCCGGCACAGCACGGGCACCATCGTCAGCGCCGTGAGCATGACGGCCACCACCGCGATCGCGGTGGCCCAGCCGAACGTCGCGAACGTCGGCAGCCCGGTCAGGCCCAGGCCCAGCAACGAGATCAGCACGGTCAGCGACGCGAACACGACGGACTTGCCCGCGGTCGCCAGGCTGCGGCCCGCCGCCTCCTCGACGGAGTGGCCCTGTGCGAGGAACTCGGCGTGCCGGCTGACCAGCAGCAGGGCGTAGTCGATGCCGACGCCCAGGCCGACCATGGACGCGACCATCGGGGCCGAGGTCGAGACGTCCAGCGTCGCGGCCAGGATCGTGACGCCGGCCGAGCCGACCGCGAGTCCGGAGACCGCGATCACGACGGGCAGCCCCGCGACGACGGCCGAGCCGAAGGCGATCAGGAGGATCAGCAGGGCAGCGCCCACGCCGATGAGCTCGCCGTAGCCCTTGATGGGGGCGGAGGCGGTCGACGGCTGGTCGCCGCCGAGCTCGACCTGGAACCCGGCGTCGCGGGTGGCCTCGACGGCCTCCTCGAGCGGGTCGATGTCGCCCATGAGGTCGGGATGGGTGACCTCGGCGTCGTAGGCGAGGTGCACGACGGCCGTGTGGCCGTCGGCGCTGACGCGGGGCGGGCTGACGCTCGAGACGTGCGCGACGTCCTGCAGGCGGTCGCCGAGCGACGTCAGGACGGCCGGCGGGATCGCGCGATCGTCGTGGACGACGACGTTCGCCGAAGCGTTGCCGGCGTCGGGCAGGTGGTCGCGCAGCAGCTCGATCCCGTGCTGGGACTCGGCGCCGGGCACGTTCCAGTCGTCCTGGGTCGTGCCCCCGAACGCGGAGCTGGCGGCGAACACGCAGGCGGCGACGATCAGCCAGCCGACCAGCGTGCGCCAGGGGTGCAGGGCCGTCGTGCGGCCGAAGCGGTACAAGAGGGAGGACATCGTGGCTCGGTTCCTTCGGTGGTGGGTGGTTCCTTGTCACCGAGAGTCGGTCCGAGACCTTGCGCCCGACTTGGGGGTGACTTGGAGCCCTCACGGGCACGACCTCCCATGAACCGCGGGCCCGCGCCCTGATACGCCCGCGCCACCGCCCAAGTCGGGCCGGGCCGAGCGGTTCTGTGCTCAGGCGCGCGACTCGGCCGCCTTCGCCACGTTGCGCTGCATGCCACCGAAGACGATCCCGTGGAACGGCCAGACCGCCCACCAGTACAGGTGCCCCAGCAGGCCGCGCGGGTGGAAGAGCGCGCGCTGGTGGAACGAGGTGGTGCCCGAGTCGTCCGAGCCCACGCGCAGCTCGAGCCACGCCAGCCCGGGCACCTTCATCTCGGCCCGCAGCAGCAGGGAGGTGCCCTCGTCCTCCTCCTCGACGCGCCAGAAGTCCACGGCGTCGCCGACCACGAGCCTGCTGTGGTCGCGGCGTCCGCGGCGCAGTCCCGGACCCCCGAAGGCACGGTCGATGAGGCCGCGCACCTCCCACGCGAGCGGCCACGAGTACCAGCCGTGGTCGCCGCCGATGCCCTCGATGACGGCCCACAGGTCTTCCGGTGACGCGTCGACCTCGCGGGTGCGCTCGTCGGTGTAGAGCGAGCCGCCGGCCCAGTCGGGGTCCGCGGGCAACGGCTCGGAGGGCGCGCCGCGGGTGGCCGCCGAGGTCCACCGCGTGGGCACGTCGAGGTCGCGGATCTTGGTGAGCGCCAGCTCCACGGCCCGCTCGAATCCGGTCAGTCCGCCGGGCGGCAGGTGGACGTAGCGGAAGATGTCGTCCTCCTGCGCGACCACCGTGTTGCGCAGGCTCTCCACGAGGGGGCGCGCGAGGTCCGCCGGCACGGGGGTCACGAGCCCCACCCAGTGGCTCGAGAGCTGCGGCGACAGGATCGGCACGCGCAGGATCCGGCGCCGGGGCAGCTGGGCGACGTGGGCGTAGCCCTGCATCATCTCGAGGTACGTCAGGACGTTGGGGCCGCCGATGTCGAAGCGGCGGTTCACGTCCGGTGGCAGGTCCACGGAACCCACCAGCAGGTGCAGGACGTCGCGGATCGCGATCGGCTGGGTGCGCGAGTTCACCCAGCGCGGGGTGACCATCACGGGCAGCCGTTCGGTCAGGTACCGCAGCATCTCGAATGACGCCGAACCCGAGCCGATGATGATGCCGGCCTGCAGCACCGCGGTGGGGACCCCGGAGTCCAGCAGCACTCGGGCCACCTCGTCGCGCGAGCGCAGGTGCTCGGACATCTCCTCGTCCTCGGGCACCATGCCCGAGAGGTAGACGAACCGTCCGACGCCCGCCTCCTTCGCCGCCGCGGCGATGGTCGCGGCCATCTCGTGCTCGGTGCGGACCAGGTCGCCGCCCGAGCCGATCGAGTGCAGCAGGTAGTAGAAGACGTCGACGCCCTCGCACGCCCGGCGTACGTCGTCGGCGCTCGTCGCATCGCCCACGACGATCTCGACGCGGTCGGCCCACGGGTGAGCGCGCGCCTTGCGCTCGTCGCGCACCAGCACGCGCACGTCATGGCCGGCGTCGAGCAGTTGGGGGACGAGGCGACCGCCCACGTACCCGGTGGACCCCGTGACGAGACAGCGCATGCCCCTCAGTCAACGGTGCGCCGTCCGCGCCCGCGACTTTTGTGCTTCCGGCAGGCCGGCCTGCGGTCAGGCGAGGTGCTCGGCGGCGGCCTGGGCGGCGCGGGAGTGGTCGGGGGCGGCGAGGGCGGCCTCGGCGGCGGCCTCGCACTGAGCGAGCGTGACCTGCGCGAGCTTGGCACCGACGGCGCGCACCGCCGTGGCGGCGCACGACAGCGACGTGACGCCGAGCCCGGTCAGGACACACGCGAGCTGCGGGTGCGCGGCGGCCTCACCGCACACGCCCACCGGCTTGCCGGCACGCCGGCCCGCCTCGGCGACGAGCTTGATCGAGGCCAGCAGGGCCGGCTGCCACGGGTCGGTGAGGTCGCTGAGCGTCGGCGCCATGCGATCGGCCGCGAACGTGTACTGCGACAGGTCGTTCGTGCCGATCGAGACGAAGTCCAGGTGCTGGAGCATCCGGTCGGCGAGCAGCACGGTGGAGGGGGTCTCGATCATGATCCCGGCGAGCAGACCGCGGGCGCGCACGCGCTCGGCGAACCACTTCGCCTCGGCCTCGGTGGTGACCATGGGCGCCATCACCCGCACGTCGGCACCGGTGCGCGCTTGGGCGGCGGCGATGCCGTCGAGCTGGCGGTCGAGCATCGCGGGGTTGGCGAGGCCGATCCGCAGCCCCCGCACGCCGAGTGCCGGGTTCGGCTCGTCGGGCTGGTTGGCGAACGCGAGCGGCTTGTCCGAGCCGGCGTCGAGCGTGCGCACGATGATCTTCTTGTCACCCATCGCCTCGAAGACGGCGGCGTAGAGGTCGGCCTGCTCCTCGACCGTCGGCTCGGTGGAGCGGTCCAGGAACAACAACTCCGTGCGGAACAGGCCCACCCCCTCGATCGGCTGCTCGGCGGCCACGCGGGCGCCCGCGCCGTCCTGCACGTTGGCGAGGATCTGGATCGCGTGCCCGTCCGCGGTGCGGCCCGGGCCGGTCCAGCCGGCGGCGGCCTCGCGGGTGCGGCGGTCCTCCTCCACGAGGGCGGCCACCTGGGCCTCGTCGGGATCGACGGTGACCGTGCCCGCGGTGCCATCGACCGCGACGCGCTCGCCGCTGGCAACGTCGTGCAGGTCGGTCACGGCGACGACGCAGGGGATGCCGAGCTGGCGCGCGATGATCGCGGTGTGGCTGGTGGACCCGCCCAGCTCCGTGGCGATGGCGACGATCTTCGAGGGGTCGAGGCCCGCGGTGTCGGCGGGCGCGAGGTCGTCGGCCAGCAGCACGGAGGGCTCGTCGGGCATGGGGATGCCGGGCTCGGGCAGCTTCAGCAGCTCGGCGACGATCCGGTCGCGGACGTCGTAGAGGTCGGTGACTCGCTCGGCCATCAGTCCACCCGCGGCGGTGAACATGGCCGCGAGCTCCTCGATGGCCGCCGTGGTGGCGGTGGCGGGGCCGGCGCCCTGGGTGGCGTGCTTCGTCACGAACGTGGCCAGGCCTCGGTCCTCGGCGAGGGAGGCGGTGGCGGAGAGGACCTCCGACGCCGCACCGCTGGCCGACTGCGACCTGGCGCGCAGACGACGGGCCACCTCGGCGGCGGCGGTCCCGAACGCGACGGTCGTGACGCTGGGGTCACCGGCCTCCTCGTGCTCTGGGGCGGTCGGACGGGGGGCCGGGCGGACCACCGGGCCGACCCCGATCCCGGGGACGACGGCAGTTCCGGAGTACACGCTGGTCACGCATCGACGGTAACGCCCGCGTGACCCACGCGACACTGCGGTCTTGACAATGTCCCACGATGTGACGTAAATCAATACAAGACAACATCGGAAACCACAGAAACCCACAGCACGCATGCACCCCCGTTCGTGTGACGCTGGAACCCAGGATCGAGAGGAGCCGCCGTGATCGTCACCGTCACCGCGAATCCTGCGATCGATCGGCTCGTCAGCCTGCTGGAGCCGCTCGAGCGCGGCGCCGTCGTGCGCAGCGAGGCGTCCCACGACGATCCCGGGGGCAAGGGCATCAACGTCGCCCGCGTGCTCCACTCCGCCGGTGTCCCGGTCACCGCGGTGCTCCCGGGCGCCGCCGACGAACCACTGCTGTCCGCGCTCGACGGACTGGGCCTGCACTACCGCGCCGTGCCCGTCAGCGGGCGCCTGCGCGTCAACCTCACGCTCGCCGAGCCCGAGGGCGTCACCACCAAGGTCAACTCGCCCGGCCCACGCCTCGACGAGGCCGAGCTCGCCGCCCTGACCGACACACTCGCCGGCGCCGTGGGCCCCGGCGACTGGGCCGTGCTGAGCGGCTCGCTGCCGCCCGGCGTGCCCTTCGACTGGTACGCCACCACCACCCGCCGCCTCCAGGAGGCCGGCGCGCGCGTCGCGGTGGACACCTCGGGCGCGGCGCTGGGGCTGACCGTGGAGCACTCCTCGCCCGACCTGATGAAGCCCAACTCCGACGAGCTGGCCGAGCTGCTGGACTGCGAGCCCGACGAGATCGAGCGCGACCCCCGCCACGCCGCGGCCCGCGCGCAGCAGCTGCGCGACGCGCACGGTGTCGGCACGGTCCTGTTGACCCTCGGGGGAGCGGGCGCCGTGCTCGCCACGGCCGAGGGCTCGTGGTTCTGCCCGCCGGCGCCGATCACCGTGCGCAGCACCGTGGGCGCGGGCGACTCCTCGCTCGCCGGCTACCTCGTGGCCCACGTCGCGGGGCGCTCTCCCGCTGAGTGCCTGGCCAGCGCCGCCGCCCACGGCGCCGCCGCGGCCGCCCTCCCCGGATCGGCCCTGCCCGGTCCCGCCGACCTACCCGCAGCACCCCACGTGGAGACCGTGGATCCCGCCTGATGGAGGACAACATGGAACAGCTCATCACGCCACAGTTGGTGTCACTCGATGTGGACCTCGGCTCCGGACCATCGGACGTCATCGAGGCCCTCGCCGCGCAGATCGTCGCCGCCGGTCGCGCCGGCTCCGTCGAGGAGCTGGCGGAGGCCGCGAAGGCCCGGGAGGCGCTCGCCGGCACGGGCGTGCCCGGCGGCATCGCGATCCCGCACTGCCGCACCGCCACCGTCACCGCGCCCACGCTGGCGTTCGCGCGCCTGACGAACCGCGTCGACTTCGGCGCGCCCGACGGCCCCGCCGACATCGTCTTCATGATCGCCGCGCCCGAGGGGGCGGGGAACGCCCACCTCAAGCTGCTCTCGTCGCTCGCGAGGGCGCTCGTGCGGGCCGACTTCACGCAGGCCCTGCGGGACGCGCAGACCCCCGACGACATCATCGCCCTCGTCGAGGACGCGACCTCAGGCGTCGAGGTCAAGCCGCCCGCGCCCGCGGCCGCCGAGACCACCACGACCGAGGCGCCGAAGCGTCGCATCATCGCGGTCACGGCCTGCACCACCGGCATCGCCCACACCTTCATGGCCGCCGACGCGCTGGCCCAGGCCGCCGGTGACGCGAACGTCGACTTCGTCGCGGAGCCCCAGGGCTCGTCCGGCACCACCCCGCTGACCGCCGAGCAGATCGCGTCGGCCGACGCGGTGATCTTCGCGACCGACGTGGGCGTTCGGGACCAGGCGCGGTTCGCCGGGAAGCCCGTGGTGCGCAGCGGAGTGAAGCGCGCGATCAACGAGCCGCGCGCGATGATCGACGAGGCCCTGGCGG
>JBEVDF010000276.1:0-2806 GCA_040514145.1 Aeromicrobium sp. | reverse complement strand
AGTTGCCGGTGCGGGTGGCGACGCGACCGGGATCCACGGTCATCTGCACGCGCAGGTCGCGGCCGACCGGGGTGGTGCCGGTGATGTCGAGGTCGCAGCCGGTGATCCGGCGGTCCTTCGCCTTGCAGTACGCGGACAGGTCGTCGGTGACGATCTCGGACTCGGGCAGCAGGACGTCGAGCTCGGCGAGCAGTCGGCGCACGACGAGCGTGGGGTTGCCGTCCACGCGCATGAGCGAGACGAAGGTGTCCGGCTTCGGCGGATCGTCGAGATCCTCGAAGAGGTCGCCCTCGGGCCGCGTGTCGATGGTGGGGGTCGGGGTGGGCGTCGGCGTCGCGTCGGTGCCCTCCTCCTCGGCCTCCCGCGCATCCTCCAGCGCCTGCTCGGCACGCACGGCGTCGAGCTCGGGCTTGAAGGCGTCGATCAGGCGCTCGCTGCGGTAGCGCACCAGCGGACCGAGCTGCGTGGCGCCCGCGGGGACGCTCAGCCCGTAGGCGATGGGGCTGGCCGGGCCGGACTCGTGGGAATCGATCTCCGGGGGAACGGTGGTGCGATCGGCGCTCGGCAGGCCTCCGTCGGAGGTGCAGCCGATCAGCGTCAGGATCGCCGCCGTCGCGGCGATGGCAGCGGTCAGACGGCGCATCGAATCCCTTGGTAGATGTGGAGGACCCAAGGTTACCCGGTGGGGTCGTATGGTTCTGTCCATGATCGCCCCGAGGCCGGCGCACTCGGCCGCGCCCAGGCCGGCGGTGCGATCGTGACCGCACGGACGACCGCCACCGACCGGGTGTTCGCGTTGCTGCGCGAGCGCATCGTCGGCGGTGAGCTCGCGGCGGGATCGCAGCACTCCATCTACCGGCTGTCCGAGCAGCTGGACGTGTCCCGCACGCCGGTGCGCGAGGCGGTGCTGCGGCTGGCCGACCTCGGCCTGGTCGAGATCGAGCGCAACCGGGGCGTTCGCATCCGCGGCGTGACCGTGGCCGACGTCCGCGAGGTCTTCGAGCTGCGCCTGCTGCTGGAGGTGCCGGCCGCCGCTGCCGCCGCGCGC
Source organism: Aeromicrobium sp. (assembly GCA_040514145.1). Lineage (GTDB taxonomy): Bacteria > Actinomycetota > Actinomycetes > Propionibacteriales > Nocardioidaceae > Aeromicrobium. Next base: position 1,758 of record JBEVDF010000276.1, on the reverse strand, counting down.
CTGGCCGACCGCTCCCTGCTCGACGACCTGGCCGCGAACGTGGCCGCGACACGCGCCCACGCGCAGGCGGGGCGCCAGGCCGACTTCACCCGGGTCGACCGCGACTTCCACGCGCTCCTCGCGTCGGCCGCGCGCAACCCGCGGCTGGAGGCCGAGGTCACGCGCCTGCGCGACTCGATCCAGGCGCGGGGGGTGTCCACCTTCGGGCGCTCGCGCCCGCTCGACGAGGTGGCGTCCGAGCACGCGCCCGTCGCCGAGGCGGTCGCCGCGCGTGAGCCCGAGGCCGCTGCCGCCCGCATGGCGTCCCACCTCGAGCGCACCGGCACGCTGCTCATGCGCCTGGTGGCGGCACCGGGGGAGACGGTCGACCCGGGCTGGTCGGCCGACGTCCGCGCCGCGGCAGGGGCTGCGGGGAGTAGCATGCTACTGACCGAACCCCCGGACGAAGGACGCCGATGACCACGTCTCCCCTCGAGCGCACGCACACCGCCGGCGACGTCCTGTCGGCGTTGAGCCGGGCCGGGGTGCGCGACGTCGACTCCTCGACGCTGGCGCGTGCGCTCTACAGCTCCGACGCCTCGCTCTACCGGGTGGAGCCCACCGTGGTCGTCCGCCCGCACGACATCGACGAGGTCCATGCCGTCGTCGAGGCCTGCCGCACCACCGGTACCCCGCTGACCTCCCGCGGCGCGGGCACGTCGATCGCCGGCACCGCGATCGGCACGGGCGTCGTGCTGGACTTCTCGCGCCACATGAACCGCATCCACGCGATCGACGAGGCCACGCGCACCGCGCAGGTCCAGCCGGGGGTCGTGCACGCCGCCCTCCAGCGGGCCGCGGCGCCGGCGGGACTGCGCTACGGACCCGATCCGTCCACCCATACGCGGTGCACGGTCGGAGGGATGATCGGCAACAACGCCTGCGGCAACCGCGCGCTGGGGTACGGGCGCAGCGCGGACAACGTGGCCGCCCTCGACCTGCTGACGATGTCGGGGGAGCGGATCCAGGTCGGCCGCGACGTGGTCGTGGAGTCCGACCGGCTCGAGCGACTGCGGTCGCTCGTCGGAGCCAACCTCTCCACCGTGCGCACGGAGTTCGGCCGCTTCGGCCGCCAGGTGTCCGGCTACAGCCTCGAGCACCTGCTGCCCGAGCGGGGCTTCGACGTCGCCTCCTTCATGGCCGGCACCGAGGGGACGCTCGCGGTCATGCTGGGCGCCACGGTCGACCTCGTCGCCGACGCCCCGGTGCGCCACCTCGTCGTGCTGTCCTTTCCCTCGATGGCCGAGGCCGCCGACCACGTTCCGGCGATCCTGCCGTTCGAGCCGATCGCGTGCGAGGGACTCGGCGGCCGCATCGTCGAGGTCTACCGGGCCGCGAACGGCATCTCGTCCGTGCCTGAGCTGCCCGAGGGCGACGGGTATCTCTACGTCGAGTTGGCCGGCGACGACGGTGCCGAGCTGCGCGCCCGGGCCGACCGGGTCGTCCGCGCCTCGGGCGCGCTCGGCCATCGGCATGTCACCTCGCCGGTCGAGCAGTCGGTGCTGTGGCGGATCCGCGAGGAGGGTGCCGGCCTGGCCTCCCGCGCGTGGGACCGTCCGGCGCTGGCCGGCTGGGAGGACGCCGCCGTCCCGCCCGAGCGGTTGGGGGAGTACCTGCGCGGCTTCGAGGCGCTGCTCGACCAGCACGGACTGCACGGCACGCTGTTCGGCCACTTCGGCGACGGCTGCGTGCACGTGCGCATCGACTTCCCGCTCGACG
>JBEVDF010000174.1:0-4532 GCA_040514145.1 Aeromicrobium sp. | reverse complement strand
GATGATGATGAGCCCGGACGTGGCACACCGACCGGTGGCGGCGGAGGCGGCGGTAACGGCGGCGGTGACGGCGGACCGGGCACTCCGGGCGAGCCGACCGTCCCGTTCGGACACCCCGAGACCGGGCTCGCTCCGGGCGGCGACGGCACCCCCGTCGTGCTCTTCGGAGCAGCGTTCCTCGCGCTGGTGGGTGCCGCAGTGGCTTTCCGCCGCGTTGCTCCCAGGGCGCTCCGGCTCTGATGACGCGGGGCAGGCGGGCCACCGGAAGGTGGGCCGCCCTCGGCGTCGTCCTCGTGGTGGTGGCCGGGGTGCTCGTCGTCCTCGCGATCGGTGACACGCCCTCGGGCGACGGGCCGGCGCGGGCGACGGACTCGGTGAGCTCCGCGCCTTCGCCGGCACGCGAAGCGGCTCAGCCGCCGCCGGAGCACCTGACGATCGCCTCGATCGGGGTGTCGACGGAGCTGGTGGGCCTGGGCCTGCGGTCCGATCGCACCGTCGAGGTGCCTCGTGATGCCGCGCAGGCCGGGTGGTTCGAGGAGGGGCCGGTGCCGGGACAGCTCGGATCCTCGGTCATCCTCGGACACGTCGACTCCACGGAGGGGCCGGCGGTGTTCCACGAACTGTCCGACCTTCGCCCCGGGGAGGCGATCGAGGTCCGGCGCGCCGACGGCACCGTCGCCGAGTTCGAGGTGGACCGCGTCGCGACGTACGAGAACGAGGACTTCCCCGCCCAGGCCGTCTATGCCGGCAGCCCGGGGGAGCCTGCGCTCAACCTCGTCACCTGCGGCGGCGAGTACGACAAGGACCGCGGCGGCTGGCAGAGCAATGTCGTCGTGTTCGCTGCGTTCGTCGGCGTCCGCGCTTCCTGATTCGCCCCACCCGGACGGATCTTCGTCCGGCCTGGTCAGTCCTCGCCGATGCCCGCGTCGCGGGCGCGGGCCACGGCCTCGGCGCGGGTGCCCGCCTGCAGCTTGGCCAGGATGTCGCTCACGCGATTGCGCACGGTCTTCTCCGACAGGAACAGCCGGCGCGCGATGCTCGCGTTGTCGAGGCCGCGGGCCATCAGGTCCAGCACCTCGCGCTCGCGCGTGGTCAGGTGCGGGAAGGGCTCGGTCGCCGCGGTGCCCGGGGTGCCGGCGGAGAAGAAGCGCACCACGTGCTCGGCCACCTTCGGGCCGAACACCGCCTCGCCGCGCATGACGCCCTCGACCACGCGGTGCACGTCGTCGGCGCTGGACTCCTTCAGCAGGTAGCCGTGGGCGCCGGCGCGCAGGGCGGCGAAGATCGAGTCGGGGTCCTCGTTCATCGTCAGTACCACCACCTTGGTGTCCGGGTGCCGCTCGGTGATGCGGCCGGTGGCGGCCAGGCCGCCCATCCCGGGCATCCGCAGGTCCATCAGGACGACGTCGGGTCGATGGCGAGACACCGCGTCGAGCGCCTCCTCGCCCGTGGCAGCCTCGCCCGCGACCTCGATGCCGGGCAGGTTCCCGAGCACGGCGAGCATGCCCGCGCGGAAGAGCTCGTGGTCGTCGACGACGAGGACGGTGGTCATGGGCGCTCCTCGGGCAGGGGGATCGTCAGGTGCACGGCAGCGCCGCCGCCGGGCGGGGTGCGGTGATCGAGCGTGCCCTCGAGCTCGGCGGCGCGCTGACGCATGCTCGTCAGTCCGACACCGGGACGCGGATGGGCGGGCAGCCCGCGTCCGTTGTCGCTGACCGTCACCTCGATCCGGTCGGCGGTGCGTCGCGCCTCGAGCCGCACGAGCGATGCCGCACTGTGCTTCACGGCGTTGGTCACCGCCTCGGCGGCGATGGCGTAGGTCGCCACCTCGACGGCGGCGGGCAGGTCGGTCAGCGGGTGCACGTCGGCCTCGCCGACGATCGGCTCGATGCCGGCCACGAGTTGGCGCAGGGCCTGCTCGAGGCCCACCTGGTCGAGGATCGGGGCCCGGAGCCCGTGCGACACCGATCGCACGTCCGCCACGGTCTCACGGAGGCGGTCGCGGATCAGGCCGGCGTGGTCGCCGTGATCGCTGTCGCTGAGGCGGGACGCGAGCACGTCGGCCTGCAGGGCGATCGCGGCCAGGGACGGGCCCACGCCGTCGTGCAGGTCGTTGCGGAGCCGGCGTCGCTCCTCCTCGCGAGCGCCGACGATCGAGGCGCGGCTGCGCTTCACGTCGGTGACCAGGCCGGCGGCGTAGGCGAGCATCGCGGCCTGCGCGGCCGACTCCTCGAGCACCTGCCGCTCCTGGCGGGTGAACCCCTCGCCCTCGCGGCGCGGACCGATCTCGAGGATGCCCACGTCCCGACCCATCGCCACGGCGTCGAGGGCCAGGACGTGGTCGGGGCGGCGGCCGCTCTCGACGCTCGGCACGCCCGGCCCGCTGAAGCCGACGTAGGGCAGGCGCATCGTGGCGCGCACGGCCGCGACCAGCTCGCGCAGCGCCTCGCGGGGCTCGGTCGACCCCGACATCGCGTCGGCGATGCGCCGGCCGAGCAGCCGCGAGCTCTCCCGCTCGGGGAACAGCCAGCGGTCGACGCCGTGCTGCACCGCGGCGCGCAGCAGCACCGCGGCCACGGCGAGCGCGGCGATCAGGAAGATGCCGCGGCGCGTCCCGGCGACCTCGGGATCGAGCCGCAGCAGCAGCCACGCGCCGCACGCCATCACCACCGCGAGCACCGCGACGAACACCACGGAGCGGCCCAGCACGACGTCGATGTCGAACAGGCGATGGCGCACGACCGCGACGGCGATGGCGAACGGGATGCCCAGCAGGCCGATCGCGAAGACGGCCGGGTGGGTGTCGGGGAAGGCCGAGAGCAGCAGCGACACCAGGACGAAGACGCCGCCGAGGGCCAGCCACTGCAATTGGGCGCGCTCGACGCCGACCGACCGGCGGATGCGCAGGAGCACCGCCACGATCGCGACCGGGATCCCGACGAGGTTGCAGTAGAGCGCCGCGGCGAGGACCACGTAGTTGAGGACGTCGAGACCCGGCAGGTCGAGAGGGCTCACGACGTTCGGGTCGATGTCGCTGCGGCCCGGAACGAGCATGCGGCACACCGCGAGGGTGCAGGCGGCGATCACGATCGACCACGCGAACGGCCGCCACCGCGGAGACGGCAGCCGGCCGTCGGGGAAGAGCAGCGGCACCAGCGGCAGCACGAGCAGGTAGACCGCGAAGCCCCACATCGAGGTCCAGTCGGTGAACGCGGAGAACGGCAGGTCCGACACGTAGGCGTTCCAGATGCTGTACTCGCCCAGGAGCTGGTACACCGAGATCCAGGTGGTCCCGACGAGCAGCCAGCCGCACCGATTGCGCGGCTGGGCCCGGACCACGACGAGCCCGGCGAGCGGCCAGGTGGCGCCGAAGGCCAGGTTCGACCACGCGAAGACGGGGACCTCGGGGGAGCGGGCCTGCGCCGCGACGTGCAGGGCGACCGCTCCGATCGAGCAGGTCAGCGACACCACTACGCAGGCCGCGGCGAGGCGGCGCAGCTGCGGGTCGCTGAGGCGGGGCACGAGCACATCGTGGCACGCAGCCGCGGTGTCCCGGAGCGGATCCGGGCAGGAATCCCGGGGGATCGGGGGTGCTCGTCCCTGCCGCCCGGGACACGTCCCCGCGCAGCATCAAGTCACCGAAACGACACCATTCTTGAAGGGACTCACCATGACCACCACCGCCGCGCCCCACCCCCAGGCCGAGCACGCCGCCACCGTCGGACGAGGCCGCTGGCCGCTCCTGGGCGTCGCCGCCGGCATCGGCGCCATCGTCGCCACCCTGGCGCTCGACATCCACCCCTCGAACTGGGACATCGACGACCCGTACAGCCAGGCCGTCGTCGAGGAGGTCAGCACCGGCAAGGCGCACGCCAGCGTCATCGTCGGCTACCTGACCGTCGGCCTGCTCCTCTTCCTGGCCGCCGCGTGGCGACGTCACGTGGAGCCGCGAGCCCTGGCCAGCACCGCCGCGCGGGTCGTTCCGCTCGCCCTCACCGCGGCCGCCGGTGCCCTCTCGCTCGGCTACGGCTGGCGCGGGGCGTTCGGCCTCTACACCGGCAGCGAGGAGGGTGCCTTCGACACCGAGGGCCTCTACATCCTGTTCGTCCTGAACGACTTCGGGGCCTACATCGGCTACCTGGGCGTCACCGTGGCCGCCGCGGCCGTCGTGTGGATGTCGCTCAAGGAGCGCCTCGTCTCGCGCTGGATCGGCGTCTTCAGCATCCTGCCGATCCTGCCCGTGGTGATCACCGTCGCCGCCTTCGGCCTCCCCGGCTTCCCGGGCGTCGTCAGCGGCCTGTGGCTGATCGTCGCCTTCGCGGGCCTCGCGTTCGGGCGCAGCCCCATCAACCGCTGAACCCGATCACCCGGACCGGCGCCCCGCGGGGGCGCCGGTCCTGTGATCTTGGTACCAAGATGTCGCCCCGGCGACCGAAAGGTCGAAAGATCAGTCGCCGGGTTCGTCGACCTCGACCAGCGTGAACCGGATGCAGACGATCGGGGTGTCGTCCTCGACCGGGGTGCCGTCGGCC
>JBEVDF010000170.1:0-4444 GCA_040514145.1 Aeromicrobium sp. | reverse complement strand
TTCGGCGGCGACGGCACGATCTTGCGAGCGGCCGAGCTGTGCCGGGGCACCGGCACCCCGTTGCTGGGCGTGAACCTCGGTCACGTGGGCTTCCTGGCCGAGGCCGACGAGGAGGACCTGGCCGATGTCGCCGCTCGGGTGATCGCCGGCGACCTCACCGTCGAGGAGCGCCTGACCGTCGACGTGCTCGTGATGCAGGACGGCGAGGTCGTCGCCACGAACTGGGCGCTGAACGAGGCCTCCGTGGAGAAGGCGTCGCGCGAGCGCATGCTCGAGGTCGTCGTCGAGATCGACGGCCGTCCCGTCTCGCGGATGGGGTGCGACGGCGTGGTGTGCGCGACCCCCACCGGATCCACGGCCTACAACTTCAGCGCCGGTGGCCCGGTCGTGTGGCCCGAGGTCTCGGCGCTGCTCATGGTGCCCATCAGCGCCCATGCCCTGTTCGCCCGCCCGATGGTGGTCTCGCCCGAGTCCACCCTGGCCGTCGAGGTGGTGGGGCAGTCGGCCACCGGCGTGCTGTGGTGCGACGGCCGGCGCGCCTCCGACCTGCCGCTCGGCGCCCGGGTCGAGGTGCGGCGCGGCGTGGAGCCCGTGCGGCTCGCGCGGGTGCACCCGGCGTCCTTCGCCGACCGCCTGGTGCGCAAGTTCGAACTGCCCGTCTCCGGCTGGCGCGGCTCGTCCGAGGCCTCCCGCCGGGCCGCGGGGGAGCGCTGATGTGGCATTCGCTGCGACTCTCCTCGCTCGGCGTCATCGAGGAGGCCGAGCTGGACCTCGGCCCCGGCTTCACCGTCATCACCGGCGAGACCGGTGCCGGCAAGACCATGGTCGTCACGGCTCTCGGCCTGCTGCGCGGTGAGCGCGCCGACTCCGCCCTGGTGCGCCGCGGCGCCGATCGGGCGCGCATCGAGGCCTCGGTCGTGGCCACGCCGGAGGTCACCAAGCTCGTCGAGGAGGCCGGCGGCCAGGTCGACGACGACCTCGTGCTCGCCCGCATCCTGACCAGCCAGGGCCGCAGCCGCGCGCTCGCCGGCGGCACCACGGTGCCGGCCGGACTCCTGGCACGGCTGGCCGACTCGCTCGTCGCCGTGCACGGCCAGTCCGACCAGCAACGGCTCGTCCGGCCCCAGGAGCAGCGCGGCGCCCTCGACCGGTACGCCGGCACCGAGGTCTCCGACCTGCTCGCGCAGTACCAGCCCGACTACGCGCGCCTGCGCGAGGTGAAGGCGCGCCTCCACGACCTGCGCACCCACGCGGGGGAGCGGCTGCAGCGACTCGACCTGCTCCGGCACGCCCTCGACGAGATCGATGCGGTCGACCCGCAGCCGGGCGAGGACGAGGAGCTGGTCCAGCGCGAGAACCGGCTGGCGCACGCCGAGGCCCTCGCCGCGGCCGCCGCCGGCGCCTCGGTCGCCGTGTCCGAGGACGAGCACTCCGCCGCGGCCGCCCTGGCCGCCGCCCGGGCCGTGGTCGATCCCGTGGCCGGGAACGACCCGCGCCTCGAAGCGCTCGCCGACCGCCTGAAGCGCGCGGCGATCGACCTCACGGACATCGCCTCGGAGCTGGCGGCCTATGCCTCCGACGTCGACCTCGACCCGGCCGGCCTGGCCGCCGTCCAGGACCGACGCGCGGCACTGACCGCACTGCAGCGCCGGTACGGCCCCGGACTCGACGAGGTCATCGCCTGGGCCGATCGCGCCCGCGCGGAGGTCCTCGAGCTCGACCTCGACGACACCGCGATCGAGCAGCTGGAGGCCGAGGCCGCCGCCGTGCGCAGCCGCGTCGTCGAGCTCGCGGGTCGGCTGACGGCCGCCCGCACGAAGGCCGCCGCGCAGCTGGCCGACGAGGTCGGGAACGAGCTGGCCGACCTCGCCCTGCCCTCGGCCCACCTGGAGGTCAGGGTCGTTCCCGGCGACCCCGGCACCCACGGAGCGGACGACGTCGAGATCTGGTTCGCCGCCAACAGCGGAGCCGAGCCGCGTCCGCTGGCCAAGGCCGCGAGCGGCGGTGAGCTCTCGCGTCTCATGCTCGCCATCGAGGTGGTGCTCGCCGGGCGCGATCCGGTGCCCACGCTCGTGTTCGACGAGGTCGACGCCGGGATCGGCGGCCGCACGGCCGTGGAGGTGGGCCGCCGGCTGGCGCGCCTGGCCAAGCACGCCCAGGTGATCGCCGTGACCCACCTGCCGCAGGTGGCCGCGTTCGCCGACGCGCACTTCGTCGTCAGCAAGTCCGACGACGGCACCGTCACCAGCAGCAGCGTGCTGCGCCTCGAGCAGCAGGGCCGGGTCGACGAGCTGGCTCGGATGCTGGCGGGACTGGACGATTCGTCCGCCGCGCAGGAGCACGCCCGCGAGCTGCTCGCACTCGCCAGCACCGCCTGACTTCGTCACAATCGGGGCCGGACCCGGCGTGTCGGGGGTGAATCCTCATGGAACGCAGGTTGCATGGAAGGCATCATGCCCATCTTGAAGCGCAATCATCGCGCCCTCCCCGAAGGTCCCGGCGTCGTCGGCCCGGCGCGGTTGTGCCGCCACGGCGCCGACCTGTCGTCGGTGCGTTCGGGCGACGTCGTCGTCCTGGACGTCACCGACCTCGGTGCCGACACCGCCCAGGCGCTCGTCGAGAAGGGGGTCGCAGCCGTCCTCAACGTGTCGTCGTCCTCGACGGGGCGCTACCCCAACCTCGGCCCCCAGGTCCTGGCCGGCGCCGGCATCCCGCTGGTCGATCGCGTCGGCGAGGCCGTGTGGCAGTCGCTGCGCAGTGGCGACGTCGTACGGGTGGACGGCGGGGCGGTCCACCTGGGCGACACCGCGGTGGCCACCGGCATCGAGATGACCGAGTCCCGCGTGCGTGACCAGCTGGACGAGGCCTCCTCGGGCCTGTCGAGCCAGCTCGACTCCATCGTGACGAACGCCGCCGACACGCTGCGGCGCGACCGGGCCATGCTGCTCGAGGGAGCCGGCATCCCGGCCGTCTCGACCGCCATCAAGGGCCGGCCCGTGGTCGTCGTGACCGACGGCCCCGACGCGCCTCGCGACCTCAAGGCGATCCGCTCGTTCGTGCGCGACCACGACCCCGTCCTCATCGGCGTCGGCGCGGGCGCGGAGCTGCTGATCTCCTCGGGCCTGCGCCCGCACCTGCTGATCGGGCGCGGCGACGACTTCTCCGGGCGCATGATCGAGCGCTCGGGCGAGGTCGTCATCGCCTCTCCGTCGGGTCGGCTCGATCGACCCGAGCAGTTCGAGGCGCACGGCCGCCAGCCCGTGGTCTTCACGGCGACGGGCACTCCCGAGAACCTCGCGGTGCTCCTGGCCGACCAGAACGACGCCGCCGTCATCGTGGTGGTGGGTGCGCCGACGCGGCTCGTCGACCTCGTCGACGGTGACAGCGCGGACGCCGCCGGCACCTTCATCGCGCGCTTGCGCGCCGGCTCGCGCGTCGTCGACGCCCAGGCCGTGAGCTGGTTCGCCCGCCAGCGCCTGAGCTGGTTCACGCCCCTGCTGCTGCTCGTCGCCGGCATCGTCGCCGTCGTGGCGGCCGTGGCCACCACCCCTCTCGGTCATGAGTGGCTCGCGCCCGTGGCCGACCGTGTCACCTCCTGGACCGAAGGACTTCTCCCGTGATCAACCTGCGCTACCACGTCATCTCCCTCGCGGCCGTGCTGCTGGCGCTCGCCGCCGGCATCGCCGTCGGTGCGGGCCTGCTCGACGAGAGCGACGCCGCCACGACGTCGGGCTCCTCCGACACCGCCGAGATCAGTCCGGCGCTCGCCGGCTTCGACGCCGGCTACGCGACCCTGACCGCTCCCGGCCTGCTGCGCGACAAGCTCAAGAACCGCACCGTCCTGCTGCTCACCACGCCGGGCGCCCGCGACAACGAGGTCGACTCGCTGATCGAGAACCTCACCACCGCCGGAGCGCGTGTGACCGGCCAGGTCGAGCTCACCGGCAAGCTGCTGTCCCCGGCGAACCGCCAGTTCGCCGAGGGCGTGGCCGCCCAGTCCGATCCCGACGCCGCAGCCGCCACGAGCGACTACGGCAAGGTCGGCGCCGCCCTGGCCCGCGGCTACCTGACGAAGGGTGACGGCTCGCTCGACGAGACCGCCCGCACGATCCGCTCCGCCTTCACCGAGGGTGGCCTGCTCGACGCCGAGCAGGATCCCGAGGTCTCGGCCCAGCTCGTGCTGGTCGTCGCCGGGCCCGCGGGTGCCTCGTCGGGCGGTGAGGGCACGGTCGTGTCGAGCATGATGGCGGGCCTCGACGCCGGCAGCCAGGGCGCGGCCGTCGTCGGTCCGGTCTCCTCCGGCGAGAACGGGGTGATCAACGCCATCCGTGGCAGCGACGCCGCCGCGAACGTGTCCACGATCGACGTCACGGACACCGGCACGGGACGCGTCAATGCGGTGCTGGGCCTCATCCGCGAGGCCGCCGGGCAGTCCGGAGCCTGG
>JBEVDF010000094.1:0-9943 GCA_040514145.1 Aeromicrobium sp. | reverse complement strand
ACCACGCCGATCCAGCCGGCGTCGGCGAAGCGCCGGTGCCAGGGGGAGTCCTCGACCACCTGGACGAGCGCCCGCAGGCCCCGTGCGGCGTAGAAGTCGGTGACCGCGCCGAAGGGGTCGTCGACGCCGGGGTCGCCGTGCACGGCCGCGGAGTTCGCGCGGCCGGTGAATCCGCCCGATGCCCGCAGCTCCCACTCACCCAGCGGCACGGACTCGACGGCGGGCCAGCCACGCGACGTGATCCGGGTCAGGTCCTCGGCCGATACCGCCCCCGCACGCCGTGTGCGGACGGGGCGATCGGGCACCACGCGCATCGCCAGGACGGTGCCCGCGGGGACGAACGCCAGGTCGCCGTCGCGCCGCTCGATGCGCAGTCCGTCGGGCTCGGCACTGAGCACGCGGCCGACCACGTCGCGCACTCCGTCCGACGTTCGATGGCGTACCGAGACGCGCCGTCCGACCAGATCCACGTCGCCACGATCTCATGAGGCGAACCCGCCCAGCGCGCCTCGGGTCGGACACGCGATACTGGGGGCGAACCGAAGGAGCCGAACCGTGACGTATGTGATTGCCCAGCCGTGTGTCGACATCAAGGACCGTGCCTGTGTGGACGAGTGTCCGGTCGACTGCATCTACGAGGGCAACCGCATGCTCTACATCCACCCTGATGAATGTGTGGACTGTGGCGCCTGCGAGCCGGTCTGCCCGGTCGAGGCCATCTTCTACGAGGATGACACCCCGGACGAGTGGAAGGACTACTACGACGCGAACGTGCACTTCTTCGACAACCTCGGCTCGCCCGGCGGCGCGGCGAAGATGGGCGTGATCGACGCCGACCACCCGTACATCAAGGCGCTGCCTCCGCAGAACCAGGAGTGACGGTGTCCGACGTCCGGGTGTCGGGACGGTTCCCCGACTTCCCGTGGGACACGATCGCGGCCGCCAAGGCTCGTGCGGCCGAGCACCCCGACGGCCTCGTCGACCTGTCGATCGGCACCCCGGTCGACCCGACCCCCGAGATCGCGCGGCAGGCCCTGGTCGCCGCCGCCGACTCCCCGGGCTACCCCACGGTCCTGGGACCTGAGTCCTTGCGCCGCGCGGTGGTCGACTGGCTCGAGCGCCGCTTCGCGATCACGGGGGTGGGCACCGACAACGTGCTGGCCACGATCGGCAGCAAGGAGCTCATCGCCAATCTCTGCGTGCAGCTGGGCCTGGGTCCCGGCGACGTCGTCGGACTGCCCGAGACGGCCTACCCGACCTACGCCGTGAGCGCCGCCTACGCGGGCGCCACCGCGATCGCCACCGACTCGCGCGTCGCGTTCGGTCCGCAGCGGCCGAAGCTCGTCTTCATCAACTTCCCCGCGAACCCGCACGGCCGGGTGGTGGGCAAGGAGCACCTCAAGGCGTGGGTAGACTTCTGCCGCGAGTCGGGCGCGCTGCTCGTCAGCGACGAGTGCTACCTGGAGTTCGTCTGGGAGGGCGAGCCCGCCTCGGTGCTCGATCCCGAGGTCAACGGCGGTTCGCTCGACGGCATCATCGCGCTGCACTCGCTGTCGAAGCGCTCGAACATGGCCGGCTACCGCGACGCGTTCGTCGTGGGCGACCGCTCCGTGGTGGCAGAACTGCTGGCCGTGCGCAAGCACCTCGGCTTCATGCTGCCCACGCCCGTCGCCGCCGCGATGCAGGCCGCCCTGGGTGACGACGCCCATGTCGACGAGCAGCGCGAGCGCTACCTCGCGCGTCGCGCCACGCTGCGCGCGGCTCTGGAGGGGGCGGGCTTCCGCATCGACCACTCGCAGGGCTCGCTCTACCTGTGGGCCACCCGCGACGAGCCGTGCCGCGAGACGGTGGACTGGCTCGCCGAGCGCGGCATCCTCGTCGCGCCGGGCGACTTCTACGGGGCCACGGGATCGCACCACGTGCGGTTCGCGTTCACGGCCACCGACGAGCGCATCGCCGCGGCCGCGTCCCGACTGGCCTGATCAGCCCGGCAGCTCGACGGCCTCGAGGGCCATCAGCACGCTGCCCACGCACGAGGGGCGCTCGGCCAGCTCCGAGGCGGTGACCCGCACCTCACGGGCGACCGGCGTCAGCGCGTGCCGGCGCATCGAGGCGCGGACCTCGTCCAGCAGCAGGTCGCCGGCGGCGGCCAGGTCGCCGCCGATCGCGACGACCTCGGGCCCCAGCAGGTTCGCGACCGCGGCGACGGCCTCGCCGAGGTGACGGCCCGCGTCCTCGATCAGCCGTCGGGCCCCCTGGTCGCCGCGCAGGGCGCGCTCGACGAAGCCCGGCACGTCCAGCTCGCCGCCGGTGGGGGCGTACTGCGCGATGAGGGCGGCGCCACCGACGTAGGCCTCGAGGCAGCCGCGGCTGCCGCACCGGCACAGCGGGCCGGACTCATCCATGGTCAGGTGGCCCAGCTCGCCGGCGGTGCCGAGTCCGCCGTGGTGGACCCGGCCGTCGAGCACGAGCCCGCAGCCGACGCCCGAGGCGATCTTGATGTAGACGAGGTCCTGGTGGCCGCGCCCGGCGCCGAGTCTCCACTCGGCCAGTGCACTGAGGTTGGCGTCGTTGTCGACGACGGTGGTGCGCTCGAACACCTTCTCGGCGGCGGTGCGGGCCTCCACGCCGACCCAGCCGGGCAGGATCGAGCCGGAGTCGATGACGCCGTCACGGCCGATGGGGGCGGGAATCGCCATCCCCACCGCGCGCAGGCTGTCGTGGGTGAGGCCGGCGGACGTCAGCAGGTCGTCGATCATGGTGCGGGCCAGCGCGAGCGAGTCGTCGCTCGGCGCATCGGCGGCCAGGGGGACCAGACGCGAGTCGCGGATCTCGCCGGCGAGGTCGGCCAGGGCGACCTGGAGGTGCGCGTGACCGAAGTCCACGCCCGCCACGACCCCGGCCCCGCGCGAGACGGTGACGGTCGCGCCCCGGCGCCCGGCGCCGCCCTCGGACTGCAGGAAGCCCGCGGCCACGAGCTCGCGGATGATGCCCGACACCGTGGCCGGCGCCAGCTGCGTCCGGCGCGCGATCTGGGCCTGGCTGAGGCCACCGGCCTCGCGTACCGCGCGCACGACACGACTCTGGTTGGAGACGCGCAGGGCAGCGGTCGAGCCAGGGTTGGTGGACATGGCGTCCACTGTGACTCACCCCGCAGTTGTCGTCAAGACCTGAAGGTAACAGGGGCAACTATGGTGCAGCGACCCGATTTGCGTTCACCTCTTGACCTCAAAGATGTGACGTAGTTCACTGGTCATGCTCCACGCCGACGTGGGGTCGACATTTTCTTGGAGGAACTGTGAACACCATCTCCCGTGTCGCCATGGTGACGGCGACCCTGACGATCGGCCTCGGCGGCCTCGCCGCCTGCGGCTCCAACGACGACGACGGCGGCGGATCGGACGAGGGCAAGACGATCGCCCTGCTGCTCCCTGAGACCAAGACCACCCGGTACGAGAGCTTCGACAAGCCGCTCTTCGAGGCCAAGGTCAAGGAGCTGTGCGACGACTGCAAGGTCGACTACCTCAACGCCGACCAGGACGCGTCCAAGCAGCAGCAGCAGGCGCAGTCCGCGATCACCAACGGTGCCTCCGTCCTGGTGCTCGACCCGGTCGACGGCAAGGCCGCCACCACGATCGTCAAGTCCGCACAGGGCTCCGACGTCCCGGTCGTCGCGTACGACCGCTTCATCGAGGGCGCCGACTACTACATCTCGTTCGACAACGAGCGCGTCGGCCAGATGCAGGGCGAGGCCCTCGTGGAGGCCACCGGCGACAAGGGCGACGTCCTCATGCTGAACGGCGCGCCGACCGACCCGAACGCGGCCCAGTTCAAGAAGGGCGCCCACTCGGTGCTCGACGCGAGCGGCCTGAACATCGTGGCCGAGTACGACAACCCCGACTGGAGCCCGGACAACGCCCAGAAGTTCACCAGCTCGCAGTTCAACAAGGTCGAGCCCGGTGACATCGCCGGTGTCTACGCCGCCAACGACGGCCAGGCCGGTGGCGTGTTCGCCGCGTTCAAGTCCGCCGGTGTCACCGACCTCCCGCCGATCACCGGGCAGGACGCCGAGCTCGCCGCGATCCAGCGCATCGTGGCCGGTCAGCAGTACATGACCGTCTACAAGCCGATCAAGGTCGAGGCCGAGCAGGCCGCGGAGCTGGCCGTCGACCTGGTCAACGGTGAGGACATCAGCGGGACCACGGACTTCCAGGGCGTGCCGTCGTTCATCCTTGACCCGATCTCGGTCATGCAGGACAACGTGGGCGACACCGTCGTGAAGGACGAGTTCTACACCGTCGACCAGATCTGCACCGCCGAGTACGCCGACGCGTGCACGAAGGCCGGCCTGTCCTGAGGGGCTCACGGTGGGGCCGGCCCGGCCGGCTCCACCGTGCTTCCTCCCACCTCGCTCTACCCCAGGAATCATCATGACCACACCCGTGCTGTACATGCGTGGCATCGGCAAGCGGTTCGGTGCCGTCCAGGCGCTCACCGACGTTGACTTCCACGTCACGCCCGGCGAGGTCGTCGCGCTCGTCGGCGACAACGGTGCCGGCAAGTCCACGCTCGTCAAGATCATCTCGGGCGTCTACGGTGCCGACTCCGGAACGATCGAGATGGAGGGCCGCGAGGTCCACATCCACGGTCCGAAGTCGGCCCAGGCCCTCGGCATCGCCACGGTGTTCCAGGACCTGGCCCTGGCCGACAACCTCGACGTCGTGGCCAACCTGTTCCTCGGCCAGGAGGCGACCGCCGGCGGCGTCCTCGACGAGGAGACGATGGAGTCGCGCAGCTGGGAGCTGCTGCGCCAGCTCTCGGCCAAGATCCCGTCGGTGCGCATCCCGATCGCCGCGCTGTCCGGCGGCCAACGCCAGACCGTGGCCATCGCCCGCAGCCTCGTGGGCAAGCCGAAGATCGTCATGCTCGACGAGCCCACCGCGGCCCTCGGCGTCGCCCAGACCGCGGAGGTGCTCAACCTCATCGAGCGGCTGCGCGAGTCGGGCCTGGGCGTCGTGGTGATCTCGCACAACATGGCCGACGTGCAGGCCGTGGCCGACCGGATCTACGTCCTGCGCCTGGGTCGCAACGCGGCCGAGTTCCAGATCGACGAGGTCACCACCGACCAGCTGGTCGCCGCCATCACGGGCGCCTCGGACAACGTCGTGGCCGCCCGCCGCGCCCGCGCCGAGGGCGCTGACGTCTCGCCCCTTCCCCAGGTCGATCTCCCCGAGGAGCACTCATGAGTTTCGCGGACCGCGCCGACGAGCGCCTCGTCCAGGACACCTCGCCGAAGGCGATGCTGGACAACCTGGGCCGGCGACTGCGCTCGGGCGACCTCGGGATGATCCCCGTGGTCGTGGGCCTGTTCGTCATCTGGATCGTCTTCTACGCGCTGAACCCCCGGTTCCTGTCGTCGCGCAACCTGGTCGAACTGAGCCTGGACTCGGCCACGATCGGCATGATCTCCGTCGGCATCGTGCTGGTGCTGCTGCTCGGCGAGATCGACCTGTCGGTCGGGTCGGTGTCGGGCCTCTCGGGCTCGATCCTCGCGGTGCTGCTGGTCTACCAGGGCTGGCCGCTGCTCGGCTCGATCCTCGCGGCGCTGTGCGCCGGCCTGCTGATCGGCGTGTTCTACGGACTGCTGTACACCCGTTTCGGCGTGCCCAGCTTCGTCATCACCCTGGCCGGCCTGCTGGCCTTCCTGGGGGCGCAGCTCAACGTGCTGGGCTCCAACGGCACGGTGAACCTCCCCGGTGACTCGGCGCTGATCGACTTCGCCAACTTCACGTTCCTGCCCCCGTGGCTCTCGTACGTCCTGGCCGGTGCCGTGGGCCTGGCCTACCTGCTCGCGCGGCTGCGGACGCTCCGCCGCCGTACGGCGGCGAACCTCTCGACGCCGAGCTTCCAGCTCGTGGTCCTGCGGGCCGTCGTGATCACGGTGGCCGTGGCCGGGGTCGCCTGGTACCTCAACCTGGACCGTGGCATCGGCGCGATGCCGCTGCTGTGGGTCGGCGTCATCATCGGAATGGACTTCCTGCTGCGCCGCACCACGTGGGGCCGGCACGTGTTCTCCGTCGGTGGCAACGAGGAGGCCTCGAGGCGCGCCGGCATCGGCGTGGACCGCGTGTACATCTCGGTGTTCGCGCTGTGCTCGATGTTCGCCGCGCTCGGCGGCGTGCTGGCGGCCGGACGACTGCAGGCCGTGAGCCAGACCAGCGGCGGCACCGACACCAACCTGATGGCGATCGCCGCCGCGGTGATCGGCGGCACCAGCCTCTTCGGTGGCCGCGGCTCGGTGTACTCGGCGCTGTTCGGGATGCTCGTGCTGCAGTCGATCACCAGCGGCCTCAACCTCGTCGGCGTCGACGCCTACGTGCGCTACATGGTCACCGGCGCCGTGCTGCTGCTCGCCGTCACCATCGACTCGTTGTCTCGCCAAGCGCGCAAGAGCAGCGGCAGCGGCTGAGCCGCCGCCGCCGCCCTGCGTCGTCCCCCCGGCTCGGCGAGCGGCGCGGAATCGCCCGTCACTCCTCCAGTGGCGGGCTTTTCTGCGCCCTCGCGGACCCGCTTGCGCCACTGGCGGACCAAACCGCCCGTGACGTTAGGGTCGAGGCATGCGAACCGAGACCGACATCGTCGTCGATCACCTGTCCAAACAGTTCGGTTCCGTCAAGGCCGTCGACGACCTGAGCTTCACCGTCCGCCCCGGTGCGGTGACCGGATTCCTCGGCCCGAACGGTGCCGGAAAGACCACCACCCTGCGGATGCTGCTGGGCCTCGTGCGGCCCACCAGCGGCCACGCCCTCATCGGCGGGAAGCGCTACGAGAAGATCCACCAGCCCGGATCCACGGTGGGCGCCGCCCTGGAGGCCTCGAGCTTCCACCCCGGCCGCACCGGCCTGGATCACCTGCGCGTCTACGCGCCCCAGGTGGGCGCCACCGACGCGCGCTGCCACGAACTGCTGGAGCTGGTCGGCATGACCGACGCCGCCAAGCGCCGCGTCGACGGCTACTCGATGGGCATGCGCCAGCGCCTCGGCCTGGCCTACGCGCTGCTCGGCGATCCCGAGGTGATCCTCCTCGACGAGCCGGCCAACGGCCTCGACCCGCAGGGCATCGTCTGGCTGCGCCACCTGCTGCGCGCCTTCGCCGCCGAGGGCCGCACCGTGCTGGTGTCGAGCCACGTGCTCAGCGAGGTGCAGCACACCGTCGACGACGTCGTCATCATCTCCAACGGGCGCCTCGTGCACGCCTCGCCGCTGCAGGGCCTGCACGCCCTGGTCGAGTCGCGCGTGCGGCTCGTCGGCCCCACGCCCGACCGCATCGCGGCGCTCGCCGCCGAGAGGAGCTGGCGCCACGCGCCGGTCGCCGGTGGCGTGGACATCCTCGACGTCCCCGCGGCCGAGGTCGGCGCCGCCGCCTTCGGCGCGGGCATCGAGGTGCACCAGCTGGCCGACGTGGGCGTCGGCCTCGAGGACGTCTTCCTGCGCCTGACCTCCAGCCCCGACGCCCCGGCGTCGCGAGGCGGGGTGGCGGCATGAGCACGGCGATCAAGGCGGAGCTGCGGAAGCTCTTCAGCACGCGGCTGTGGTGGCTGCTGGCCCTCGTGCTGGTGGCCTACCTGGTGTTCATCGGCATCGTCATCACGCTGTCGTTCACCGCCGACTCGGAGGCTGCCGCCGAGATGCCGAAGGGCGAGGAGCTCGCGCGGGTCATCTACTCGCTCACCAGCCCCATCGGCTACGTCTTCCCGCTGATCGTCGGCAGCCTGCTGTTCACGGGCGAGTTCCGCCACAAGACGATCACGGCGTCCCTGCTGGCCCAGCCGAACCGCACGGTGCTGATGGCGGCCAAGATCGTCGCCGCCGCGGTGGTCGGGCTGATCTACGGCGTCATCGGCACGGCCTCGACCGTCGCCGGCGCCGCCCCGATGCTCGCGTGGCGCGGCGACGGCACCTACCTGGGGACCGAGAGCGTGCTGGTCCTGCTGGGCATGTCGGTCCTTGTGATGACGATCTGGGCCGTCCTGGGCACCGCGATCGGCAGTGTCCTGACCAACCAGGTCGCGGCGATCATCGTGATCCTGGCGTTCACGCAGTTCGTGGAGCCGATCGCCCGTCTGGCGCTGGGCGCGTGGGAGGCCACGTCCGAGGTGGCGAAGTACCTGCCCGGCGCTGCGGCCGACGGCATGCTCGGCGCGAGCTTCTTCGCTCAGGGCACGTCCGCGGACCTGCTCTCGCGGGGCGCCGGCGCAGCGGTGCTGATGGCCTACGTCGTGGTGTTCGTCCTCATCGGCCGACTCGTCACGCTGCGGCGCGACGTCGGCTGACGCCACGGTGGGCCCGGCCCCGCCACTTTTGGAAACGGATCCACGTTCCTGCGGTGGCAGGAGGTGGATCCGTTTCCAAAAGTGGGCTGGGGCGCAGACGGGGCGGGGGGCGCGGACTGGCGCGGTCAGCCGCGGACGAAGCGCACTTCGGTGCGGCTGGCGTCCTCGGTGGGCTCCCAGCCGGGCTCGTCCTGGCCGGCCTCCCAGCGCATGTCGTCGAACGTGACCTCCTTGATGCGGAACTCGGTCGAGTTCGCGACGAGGAACTGCGCCAGCGCCCATCCGCGGGAGTCGATGTCGTCCCCGGTGAGCGCGATCGCGCTCTGCCCCGATGAGGGGTCGGAGTCCACGCGTACGCTGCCGAACGCGGCGTCGAGGTAGTCCCCGAGGTCGGCCGACGTGCTCGACTCGGCCTTCAGGTCGGTGGAGCAGGCGAACGCGGCGGGGGAGTAGCCGCGCAACGACGAGGCCAGCACCCGCGCGTCGGCCTCGTGGTCGGCGTACGCCTCGGGGAAGCCCGAGCGCTGCACCGCCTGAGCGGCCTCGGTGATCTCCATCGACTCGTAGTCGTCGAGCTTCTCCAGCGCGTCGTAGAACTTCGTGATCGAGTACTGCGGGTCGAGGATCTGCTCGACGGTGCCCCAGCCCTGCGAGGGCCGCTGCTGGAACAGGCCCACCGAGTCGCGGTCGCCGTAGTCGATGTTGCGGATCTTCGACTCCTGGTAGGCCGTCGCGATGGCGATCGTCGTGGCCCGCGGCGGCAGGCCGCGCGCCTGGGCCTTCGCCGCCATCAGCGACGCCCACTTGGCCTGCTCGAGGTCGACCTCGACCGTGCGGTCACCGACCGTGGCCACGCAGAAGCCCCGCGCGTCGATGCCGCTCTCGAAGACCTTGAAGACGACGAGCACGAGCGCCACCGTCGCGACGACGGTGGCGACGATCCAGCGCATCAGTTGGCGTGCAGGTCGGCGTTCAGCTCGACGCCGGTGCGGTCCCCGCGGGGCCGCGCCTCGATGGCGCCGGTCTGGCTGTTGGTGAGGAAGAGGATGCCGTCCGAGCCCGACAGGTCGGCGGCCTTCACGACGGTGCCGTCGGGCAGCGTGACCTTGGTGCCGGCCGTGACGTAGGTGCCCGCCGCCACGACGCAGTCATCGCCCAGCGAGATGCCGATGCCCGCGTTGGCGCCGATCAGGCAGCCCTCGCCGACGCTGATGACCTCCTTGCCGCCACCGGACAGGGTGCCCATGATCGAGGCGCCACCACCGACGTCGGAGCCGTTCCCCACGACCACGCCGGCCGAGATGCGGCCCTCGACCATCGCGTGGCCGAGCGTGCCGGCGTTGAAGTTCACGAAGCCCTCGTGCATGACGGTGGTGCCCTCGGCCAGGTGCGCGCCGAGGCGCACCCGGTCGGCGTCACCGATGCGCACACCGGCGGGCACGACGTAGTCGGTCATACGCGGGAACTTGTCCACGCTGGTGACCGAGACGGTCAGGCCGGCGGCCCGGGCGCGGGCGCGCACGTCCTCGAACCCCTCGACCGGGCAGGGACCGATGGTGGTCCACACGACATTGTTGAGCAGCCCGAAGACGCCGTCGAGGTTCTGCCCGT
>JBEVDF010000265.1:0-4990 GCA_040514145.1 Aeromicrobium sp. | reverse complement strand
CGTTCGTCGTCCCCGCCGCGTGGGTCGCCGGCGAGCACAAGGTCGAGCACTGGCGCACGCTGCTGCGAGCGCGGGCCATCGAGAACACCGTGTGGGTGGCCGCGGCCGGGCAGGGGGGCTCGCGCTACAGCGGCCATTCCTTGGTCGCCGATCCCTGGGGAACTATCGTGGGGGAAGCCGCCGGGGGGGACGAGCTCGTCACTGCACAGGTCGCGGTGGACGCCGTTCGCGAATCCCGCGATGTGAACCCGTCGCTCGCCAACCGGAGGATGTCAACGCCGTGACGACTGCCCCGCCGGGCCGACGCCGCCTCGACACGTCGGTCCCGACCCCGTACGAGGTCGCCACCCGCGAGCCGCGCGTCGCCTCGCCTCGCTGGTCGCGCCTGCTCATGCTCGCCACGTTCGTGGCGTGGGCGAGCAGCACGGCCGGCGCGGCGACCTCGATCGCCGACGTCGGTGCTCCCTCGTGGCTGTGGCGACCGTCGGCTGCCGTGCTGCTCGTGACGTTCGCCGTGATCCTGACGCACCGCGTCGGCGGCTACATGCGCATCTGGGTGACCCTGTCGGCCCTGCTGGCCGCGACCGCGCTGCTCTCGGGGATGAACGCCCTGCTGGCCGCGGCGGCCGGTGTGACAGCGGTCCTGTCCGCCGTGTCCGCCGTCGTGTTCACGCGTCCGGCCGCCACCGTGGTCGAGGTCCTGCGCGAGTACGCCGTGATGCTGGTCCTGGCCCTCAGCGGCGCGGTGGGGGTCGCGGCCTGGAACGCCCCGGTCGACGTGCGTCCCTTCGGCCTCATCGTCATGGCCGTCTCGGTCACGCTCGCGATCTCGATCGTCTGGCGCCTGGGCTCGGGCCTGCACGGGTTCGGTCGCAGCCACCTCAAATTGCTGGTCGTGGTGGCCGTGATCGCGGTGGGCCTGTTCTACTACGGCAGCTTCGTGCGCACCGCCGGCTCGCCCGCGCTGACGAACCTGCTCGACGACACGATCGTGTGGCTGCGCCAGAACATCGGCGGCGTACCGCGCCCGTACGAGTTCCTCATCGGCTTCCCCGCCCTGGTGGTCGGCGTGTCGATGCGCTCGCGGTACCGCGAGGGCTGGTGGGTCTGCGTCTTCGCCGTCGTCGGCACCGTGATCGTCGCGAACTCGCTGATCGACCCGCGCGCGTACCCGTCGTACTTTGCGCTCTCCACGCTCTACAGCGCGGCCATCGGCCTGGTGATCGGCCTGGCGATCCGGGCGGTCTTCTTCCGGCCGCGTTCGCGCCGCGCCGCCCGCGCCGTGCAGCAGGCCCAGCGCACCGAGCCCGGGCGCCTCTCGCCCCTGCGCTGAGCCTTCCGCGCCCCGTTCCCACTTTTGGACGTGGATTCACGCGCCCGGGCCTCTGAAAGGTGCATCCACGTCCAAAAGTGGAGGGCTCGGGTCCCACATCGGAGCCCGCGCGCCGCGGAATGCGAGAATCGACCCCAGGTCCCGTCGCCTCGGTGGCGGGCCTGGAGGGGTGCCGGAGTGGCCGATCGGAACCGCCTTGAAAGCGGTCGCTGGCAGCAATGTCAGCCGCGGGTTCGAATCCCGCCCCCTCTGCGTGACTCGCTATCGACTCGACCGGGCGCACCTCATGGTGCTCGCCGGCGTGTGCTTCATCATCGCTGCCGTGGGCGTGCTCGTCGCGTTCCTCACCGGGACGGGCAGTGACCTGCGCACCACCGTGACCATCATCGGTGCGGTCGTCGCGGTCGTCGCGCTGCTCGTGGCCGCCGTCATGAACCTGCGCCCGCCGACCGTGGTGACCCTCGACCGCGCCGGGTTCATCGCCCGCGGCCGTCACGGCGACGTGACGTGGAAGCAGGTCGAGTCCGTCGGCATCAGCGACGGCATGCTGCGATTCACCGACGGCACGGGCACGGTCACCGCGTTCCCGCTCTCGCTGGTGGACCGCACGCGACGCGCCGAGCTCGTCCGCGAGGTCTACGACCGCCTGAACACGGCCAACGGCTACCGGCGCTTCGATCCCACCGAGGGTGCCTGACCTTCGGCTGCCGGACATGCAAAGTGGGAACAGGCAAGCCTGCTCCCACTTTGGTCGGCGGAACAAGCTCCGCCCCACCTGGATCCGTGGACACCAGCGGACATGCAAAGTGGGAACAGGCGAGCCTGCTCCCACTTTGGTCGGCGGAGATGGAGGGATTTGAACCCTCGAGAGGTTTGAACCTCAACCCGCTTAGCAGGCGGGCGCACTAGGCCACTATGCGACATCTCCAGACAACCGCATCAGGATACCCACCCCGACCCCCAGCCGCCGAATCAGGTCGTGCGCTTGACGATCGAGCTCCCGCGCTCGAAGAAGTCCTCAGGCAGTTCCGCCAGGGGTGACGGGTCGTGGGGATGGGCCCGGATGCCGTCGAGCAGCAGGGTCCGCATCCGGCGCGCGAGCCAATCGCGGTTCTCCGGCGCGGCGACGTGAATCGCGCTGAGCATCAGCGGGGCGGCACTCAGGTCGGCCACCGTCAGGTCGGGCCGTGCGCTGCCCTCGGCGACCCCGCGCTCCACCAGGCTCGCCAGCGTGCCGACCCAGCGGTCGGTCGGACGGTAGTCCGGGTCGCTGATGGCCAGGCGGCGCATCACCTCGGCGACGATGCGCCGGTCGATCATCACCTCGGTGGCCTCGTCGACCACCATCTCGATGCCCTCCCACCCCGTGGGCGCCGCGTGGGCCCGCTCGGCGATCTCGTCGAAGATCGCGATGTGGCGGTCATAGACGGCACGCAGCAGCTCGTCATGCGAGGCGAAGTTGCGGTAGAGCGTCCCGGTGCCGACCTTCGCCGCTGCCGCGAGCCCGTGCATGGGCGCGTCGAGACCATGCTCGGCGAAGTACACCTCGGCGGTGTCGATGATGCGCTCACGGTTCGCCACGGCATCGCGGCGCTGCGGAACGCGGGGGGATTCGGGCATCGGCTCCAACTTACGGGATCCGGAGCGCATCGTCCGGCAGGACCCAATTTCCCACCGCTCGGGGTCACCGGTTAGACTCGTCGAGGCCCGCAAGGGCGTGCGCCCGTAGCTCAACGGATAGAGCATCTGACTACGGATCAGAAGGTTAGGGGTTCGAATCCCTTCGGGCGCGCCATCACCCCCGGTCGACCACCAGGTCGCCGGGGGTTCTTCGTTCCCCCGCAGCGAACGACGCCTGCCGAGCGACGCTGCTTCGAGATGCGCACCTCAGCCATCCGTGTTGGCATGGATGGACAGAAATGACGAGAGGAAAGGTGGAGATCATGGGACTTGATGACAAGTTGAAGAACACCGCTGAGGACCTCAAGGGCAAGGGCAAGGAAGCCACCGGCAAGGCGACCGACGACGAGAAGCTCGAAGCCGAGGGCAAGGGCGACCAGGCCAAGTCCGACCTGAAGCAGGCCGGCGAGAACGTGAAGGACGCGTTCAAGCACTGATCGCGCCGGGCACTGACCATGTGCTGACGACGAGGGCCCCGGGAGATCACTCCCGGGGCCCTCGTTCGTGTGGTCCAGACGATCAGTGTCGTCAGACGGTCAGTGTCGTCAGACGGTCGGTGGCGTGACCGTACCGGTGGCGCCGACGTCGCCCGTGGGCGTGGTCGGAGCCGTGGTGGTCGTCGGCCGCGGCGTCGTGTAGGTCGACGCGGTGTAGGTCGGCCGGTCGGCCGACTTGGCCTTGAAGAAGGCCGCCACGCCGGCGACCCCAGCGGTCAGCAGGCCCACGAAGGCCACCTTCTTCACGCCGGCGAACCGCTTCTTCCTCGTCTCGATCGGCAGCTTGTCGCTGATGTCGTCCGGCAGCTTGTCGACCAGGTTGTCACGCAGGTCGAGCAGCTCGGACTTGTCCGGAAGCTTCTCCAGCAGGTCGTCGCGCAGGGCCAGCCATTCGGCCCGGTCGGGAAGACGTTCGACCAGTTGGTCCCTGAGGTCGCGCAGTTCGGACGCGTCCGGCAACTGCTCCACGACGGTGTCGACGTGATCCTTCACGCTCTTCTTGCCCTTGCCCACGATGGCTCCTTCGCACAGATGTCGTCGGACTTCCATCGTGGCTCACGGCGGGGTCAATCGCACCTCGGCGGCGGTCTCCAGGACCACGTCGGCGGCCTCCTTGTCGGGTCGCAGCCCCCGCCAGCTGGCGTGCCGCAGGTGCCCCGCGGGCGACCAGTCGCCGTAGACGACCTCGCCCACCAACTTCGGGGTCACCCAGGTCGCGTCCCGTGATGCCGCCGTCTCCACCTCGTCGACGAACGGCGAGGTGGCGCGCTCCAGGGGGTCCAGCAGCGAGCGCAGCTTGAGCCGCTCGGCATTGCTGTAGCCCGTGCCCACGCGACCCAGGTACTTCAGCCCGCCCTCGACCGGGACCCCCACCAGCAGCGACCCGATGCCCCGGCCGCCGCTGCTCGGCCGCCAGCCGCCGATGACGATCTCCTGGGCGTCCTGGTTCTTGATCTTGAGCCAGTCCGTGGAGCGAGCGCCGGGGTCGTAGGTCGAGGCGCGCCGCTTGGCCACGATCCCCTCCAGCTTGTGACTGCGGCTCAGCGCCACGGCCTCGTCGAGGGTGCCGCCGTGGGCCGGGGGCACGTGGACGAGGTCGGAGTCGATCGGCAGGTCGTCCAGCGCCTCGCGCCGCTCGTCGTAGGTGAGGTCGCGCAGCGACTCCCCGTCGCGCTCCAGCAGGTCGAACAGCATCAGCTGCACGGGCACGGTGCGCCGCAGCCGCTCGATGTCGCCCGCCTTCGTCACGCCCATCCGCTGCTGCAGGCGGCCGAAGCTGGGGATGCCCTGGTCGTCCGGGGCGACGATCTCGCCGTCGAGCACCGCGTCGAGCCCGAGGCCCGCGAGCTCCTCCACGAGCTCGGGATAGCTGGCGCTGACGTCGTTGTGGTTGCGCGAGTACAGCCGCACCTGCTCGCCGCTCACCACCGCGACGCAGCGGATCCCGTCCCATTTCAGCTCGTAGGCCCAGTCGTCGCCG
>JBEVDF010000248.1:0-3078 GCA_040514145.1 Aeromicrobium sp. | reverse complement strand
TCGCCCCCGTCGAGCTCCCCGAGCTCGGTCACTACGCGGTCGGCATGGCGTTCCTGCCGCGCGACCGCGTGACCGCCGCCAAGGCCGACGTCGAGGCGATCGCGGTGGAGGAGGGCCTCGAGGTCCTGGGCTGGCGCGACGTGCCGGTGGAGCCCTCGATCCTGGGTTCGATGGCGTACGCCGCGATGCCCGCCTTCGAGCTCTTCTTCGTCACCACCCCCGACCGTTCGGCCGCGGGCATCGAGCTCGACCGCCTGACGTTCGCGGTCAACAAGCGCTCGCACCACGAGGTGGGCGTCTACTTCCCGTCGCTGTCGTCGCGCACCCTGGTCTACAAGGGCATGCTCACGACCGAGCAGCTCGAGGTGTTCTTCCCCGACCTGCTCGACGAGCGCATGGAGTCGGCGCTGGCGATCGTGCACAGCCGCTTCTCCACCAACACGTTCCCGAGCTGGCCGCTGGCCCACCCGTTCCGGTACCTGGCGCACAACGGCGAGATCAACACCGCCCGCGGCAACCGCAACTGGATGCGCGCCCGCGAGGCGCTGCTCGAGAGCGACCTGATCCCCGGCGACCTGACGCGCCTCTACCCGATCTGCAGCCCCGACGGCTCCGACACGGCCTCGCTCGACGAGGTGCTCGAGCTGTTGCACCTCGGTGGCCGCTCGCTGCCGCACGCGGTGATGATGATGATCCCCGAGGCGTGGGAGAACAACGCCGAGATGGATCCCGCGCGCCGCGCCTTCTATGAGTTCCACTCCACCGTGATGGAGGCCTGGGACGGTCCCGCGGCGGTCTGCTTCACCGACGGCACCCAGATCGGCGCGGTCCTGGACCGCAACGGCCTGCGCCCCGGTCGCTACGTCATCACCGAGGACGGCCTCGTCGTGCTCGCTTCCGAGGCGGGCGTGCTGGACATCGACCCCAAGACGATCACCCGCAAGGGCCGCGTCGAGCCGGGCAAGATGTTCCTGCTCGACCTCGAGCAGCACCGCGTCGTGGAGGACCACGAGATCAAGAGCTCGCTCGCCCACGAGCAGCCGTACGAGGAGTGGCTCTACTCCGGCCTGGTCCGCTTCGAGGACCTGCCCGACCTCGAGCACATCGTGCACACGCACGCCTCGGTCGCCCGTCGCCAGCAGGTCTTCGGCTACACCGACGAAGAGGTCCGCAAGCTCCTCGCGCCCATCGCGCGCACCGGAGCCGAGACGATCGGCTCGATGGGCACCGACACCCCGATCGCGGCGCTGTCCGAGCGGCCCCGGCTGCTCTTCGACTACTTCAGCCAGCTGTTCGCCCAGGTGACGAACCCGCCGCTGGATGCCATCCGCGAGGAGGTCGTCACCTCGCTCGCCGGCACGATCGGACCCGAGCGGAACCTGCTCGACCCGAGCCCGGCGTCCTGCCGCATGCTCCAGCTGCCGTTCCCCGTGATCGACAGCGACGAGCTGGCCAAGATCCGCCACATGAACCGTGACGGCGACATGCCCGGCTTCAGCGTGCACGTCGTGCGCGGCCTCTACGACGTCCTCGGTGGGGGAGAGGCGCTCGCGAAGCGCCTCGAGGAGATCTGCGCCGAGGTGTCCGAGGCGATCGTCGAGCGTGGCGCACGCATCATCGTGCTGTCGGACCGCCACTCCAACGTCGACCTGGCTCCCATCCCGTCGCTGCTGTTGACCGGGGCGGTGCACCACCACATGGTGCGCGAGCGGCTGCGCACGCAGGCCGGCCTGCTCATCGAGGCCGGCGACGTCCGCGAGGTCCACCACGTGGCCCTGCTGATCGGCTACGGCGCCACCGCGGTCAACCCGTACCTCGCGCTGGAGACCGCCGAGGACCTCGCCCGTGAAGGTGTCTACGTCGAGGGTGTCGACCCCACGAAGGCCGCCCGCAACGTGGCCTACGGCCTGGGCAAGGGCGTCCTCAAGGTGATGAGCAAGATCGGCGTCTCGACGGTCTCGTCGTACACCGGCGCGCAGATCTTCGAGTGCGTCGGCCTGTCGACCGACGTCATCGAGCGCTACTTCACCGGCACGTCGAGCAAGCTCGGCGGCGTCGGCCTGGACGTCATCGCCGACGAGGTCCACGCGCGTCACCTGAAGGCGTACCCCACCAAGGGCATCGCCGGGACGCGTCGCCAGCTCGAGGTCGGCGGCGAGTACCAGTGGCGCCGTCAGGGACCGGAGCACCTGTTCGATCCGGACACCGTCTTCCGCCTGCAGCACTCCACGCGCACCGGGCGCTACGACATCTTCAAGCAGTACACGCAGCGGATCGACGACCAGGCGAACCGCCTGATGACGCTGCGCGGCCTGATGAAGTTCAAGGCCGAGCGCCAGCCCATCTCGATCGACGAGGTCGAGCCGGTCTCGCAGATCGTCAAGCGGTTCTCCACCGGCGCGATGTCCTACGGCTCGATCAGCCAGGAGGCGCACGAGACCCTCGCGATCGCCATGAACCGGCTGGGCGCCAAGTCCAACACCGGTGAGGGCGGCGAGGACGCCGACCGGCTGCACGACCCCGAGCGACGCTCGGCGATCAAGCAGGTCGCCTCCGGTCGTTTCGGCGTCACCTCGGAGTACCTCACCAACGCCGATGACATCCAGATCAAGATGGCGCAGGGCGCCAAGCCCGGCGAGGGCGGCCAGCTCCCCGGCAACAAGGTGTACCCGTGGGTGGCCAAGACCCGGCACTCCACGCCCGGCGTCGGCCTGATCAGCCCGCCGCCGCACCACGACATCTACTCGATCGAGGATCTCGCCCAGCTCATCCACGACCTGAAGAACGCCAACCCGAGCGCCCGCATCCACGTGAAGCTGGTGTCCGAGGTCGGCGTGGGCACCGTCGCGGCGGGCGTCTCCAAGGCGCACGCGGACGTCGTCCTCATCTCCGGCCACGACGGCGGCACGGGTGCGGCACCGCTGACCTCGCTCAAGCACGCCGGGGGTCCCTGGGAGCTCGGCCTCGCCGAGACCCAGCAGACCCTGCTGCTCAACGGCCTGCGCGACCGGATCGTCGTCCAGACCGACGGGCAGCTGAAGACCGGTCGGGACGTCGTCGTCGCCGCGCTGCTCGGCG
>JBEVDF010000179.1:0-6003 GCA_040514145.1 Aeromicrobium sp. | reverse complement strand
TGCTCGATCAACGACGCCATCGCGTGCGGCGACGAGCAGTCCATGCGGATCTTGCCGTCCCAGTCCAGGGTCATGAAGCGGAACGTGCCGTCGACGAGCGGGTTGACCACGGTCAGGTCGAGCCCGTGTCGGTCGGCGATCTCACCCCAGTACGCCACGCTCGCGCCGCCGAGGGGGTCGGCGCCGATGCGCACCCCGGCCCCGGCGATGGCCGCGAGGTCGATCACCTGCGGGAGATCGTCGACGTACGTCCCGAGGAAGTCGTAGGGGCGGCAGGCGGCGCGGGCGCGGGCGAACGGGATGCGCCGGACGCCCGAGAGACCCGCGGCGATGAGCTCGTTCGCCCGGGCGGCGATGACGGACGTGGCATCGCTGTCGGCGGGGCCGCCGTGCGGCGGGTTGTACTTGAAGCCGCCGTCGGCGGGCGGGTTGTGCGACGGCGTCACGACGATCCCGTCGGCCAGGCCGGCGCTCCGGCCGCGGTTGGCCCGCAGGATCGCGTGCGACACGGCGGGGGTGGGCGTGTAGCCGTCGCGGTCGTCCACCAGCACGTCGACGTCGTTGGCGACGAGCACCTCGATCGCGGTGGCCCACGCGGGCTCGGAGAGCGCGTGGGTGTCGCGGCCGATGAACAGCGGCCCGTCGATGCCCTGCTGGGCGCGGTAGTCGCAGATCGCCTGCGTGGTGGCTGCGATGTGGGCCTCGTTGAAGGCGGTGTTCAGGCTCGACCCGCGGTGACCGCTGGTGCCGAACGCCACCCGCTGCTCGACCACGTCGGGGTCGGGCCGCAACGTGTAATAGGCCGTCACGAGATGGGCCAGGTCGACGAGGTCCCCCGCCGCGGCCGGCTGTCCTGCGCGCTCCGTCATGGGCCCATCATGCCGTTTTCTGGCGCTGACTGGTTCCCCGGTCAACCGGGGAACCAGTCACTCCCGGGGGTCGCGAACCCCGGGAAGTGGCAGAAAGCCAAGCTAACCGGGGAAACTTCGGACCCGGTCGAGGATCTCGGAGGCGAGCAGGTCGGGGTGGGTGTCGGGCAGCCAGTGGCCGCTGTCGACCTCGACGAAGCGGTAGTCGCCGGTGACGTGGTCGCCGCAGCGCTCGGCGCCGTAGCGGCCGATCGCCAGGTCGGTGGCACCCCAGACGAACGTGGTGGGCACGGTGACGTCGGGGGTGGAGGCGAGCTCGGGGCCCATCGCGCGGTACCAGTTCAGCGTCGCGGTGAGGGCGCCCGGCTCGGCGAGCTTGTCGACGTAGGCGGACTCGTCGTCGGGGTCGACGTCGCCGCCGTACATCGCGCGCAGGCGGGCGCCGTCGTCCTCGAGCAGGACCTCCTCGGCCTTGCCCGGCCGCCGCAGCAGCCCGATGTACGCGCCCCGCTGCTGCTGGTCGGGGTCGCCGGCCAGCGCCTCGTTGTAGGCCGCGAGGTGGGGTACGGAAACGGCCGTCAGGGACAGCACCCGGTCGGCGTGACGGGTCGCGACGACCCACGAGACCGCGGCGCCCCAGTCATGGCCGACGAGGTGGAACCGGTCGTGGCCGAGAGCCGCCATGATCGCGACGACGTCGTCGGCGAGCACGTCGGCGCGGTAGTGCTCGACCCCCTCGGGCCTCGCCCCCGGGCTGTAGCCGCGCTGGTCGGGGACGACGACTCTCAGGCCCTCGGCGGCGAGCCGGTCGGCCACCGCGCGCCACGAGCGGCGGTCCTGCGGCCAGCCGTGCAGGAGCACGACCGCAGTGCCGTCCTCGGGGCCGATCACATCGACGTCGAAGGTGAGGCCCGCGGCCTCCACGGTGCTCACGCGGCCCCCGTCGGAAGCTTCGGCCAGCAGTCCGTGGCCCGCGTCGCATCGAACCCTCCGGCGGCGCGGCTGCGCGCCTCCTTCTGCACGATCGCCGTGGCCAGGAGGAAGAGGGCCAGCGAGTAGGTCAGCATGACGACGAACCCGCCGAGCGCGGAGTCCTCGGGGACGCGGTCGGCGATGCGGGCCGCGATGAGTCCGTCGCTGAACAGGAAGAGCAGGGCACCGATGCCGGCGCGGAGATCGACCGCGAGCGCGGTGGCGGCCGTCGAGGCCAGCAGCAGCGCGTAGACCACGACCGGCACCCGCAGCCCCGGCTCGAGGCCCGACCACACCCACGCCAGCAGAGCGACCGCTCCCACCGCGAGCACGAGCGGGATCCAGACGGTGCGGCGCAGCACGTCGAGGGCGCCGCGGCGGACGAAGAAGGTCACGAAGCACACGTGCGCCGCGGCGAAGGACGCCATGCCGGCGATGAAGAGCCCGTCGATCTCGAGGAAGAGGTCACCGAACAGGCAGAAGACCAGCGCGAGGGCCAGGATCCGCGGGCCGCGCTGCTCGATCACCCACGCCACGAGGAGAGGGGCGATGAGGCACTTGGTGATGCTCTCCCAGGGCTGGGCTTCGGCGAGGACGAGAGCTAGGTGCACCACGACGGCGATGCCGAAGGCGGCGAGCCAGGGGCTTCGGAGCGAGTTCATGGGCTCACCGTAACGTGGCTCACACGTGCACAATGGATTCATGAGCACCGGAACGATCCAGGAGTTGGACCAGGACGAGTGCCGTGAGCTGCTGAAGGTCGGCAGGTTCGCGCGGATCGCGTTCGACACCGGCGAGCACCTCGAGCTGCTGCCCGTCAACTACGCGTACGACGCCGACACGATCCTGATCAGCACGAGCCGCGGCTCGGGGCTCTCCACCATCGTCGACCGACGGTTCGTGCTCGAGGCCGACCATCACGACGACACGTATCAGACCGGCTGGAGCATCGTGGTGCGCGGAACCGCGCAGGAGGCGACGGCCGAGCAGCTCGACGCGTTCGGCACCCGCCTGCCGAGCTCATGGGCCGGCGCGACGGGTGCACCCACGCACATCGCGATCACGATCGACGACATCAGCGGCCGCCGCGTGCGCCAATTCGCCGGGTGAGCAGTTCCCCGGTGCGAGGGAGCTCCTGGCTGAGCGCAGCCGGACTCAGTAGGGCGACATGAAGCCCAGCGACGTGCGGCTCAGCCCCGGGAAGACGGTGCCGACCCCCACCTCGGGAAAGCGCGCCTGCAGGATCTCGGCCAGCACACTGCGGTAGTCCGTCGTCACGGCGAGGTCGCCGTCGATCTGCTTGCCGGTCGCGAGCGTCGGCCAGTTCGCGTAGTAGCCGCCCTGGACTCCCGCGCCCAGGGCGAAGACCGCGTTGCCGTACCCGTGGTCGAGCCCGGCGGCACCGTTCTGGCCCAGCCGTCGGCCGAACTCGCTGAGCGTCACGATCGTCACCCGCGAGGCGTGCGGGCCCAGGTCGGTCAGGAACGCCGCGATCGACTTCGACATCTGATCGATCTGGTGGCTGATCCGCCACGAGATGTCGACGTGGTGGTCCCAGCCGCCGAAGTCGACGGCGATCGCGCGCACCCCGACGCCGGCGCGGATCAGCGCGGCGGAGCTCGCCAGGGCCTCACCGAGCTCGTTGTACTGGGGGTAGACGGCCCCGTTCTGCGGGCCCTTCTTCTCCTCGGCCGAGATGGTGCCGGTGCGCCGGTCGAGCGCGATGGCCTCCTGCCCGGCGCGACCGATCACCGTCCCGGCGTCGCGGTACATGTTCGACAGGACCGAGCGCATGCGCGGCCCGAGGGTCGCGTGGTCGGCCCACGGCGCCGAGAGCGAGGTGAAGTCCGACGTCGCGAACGACGGCTCCGGACCGATCAGCGACGTCGGCATGACGGTGGAGCCGACCTGGATCCCGTCGAACACGTCGGTGGACGTGAAGCAGCCGATCACGCGGTTGAGCCAGCCGATGCGCTCGGAGGAGCCGGGGTCGGCGTCCTCGACCAGCTCCATCGCCTCGAAGTGCGAGCGGTTCGGCGTGGGCAGCCCGACGGCGTGGATCGCGGCCATCCTCCCGCTGTCCCACAGGTCGGCGAGCGGCGCGAACGACGGGTGCAGTCCGAAGGTGGCGTCGGGCCGGAACAGCCTCCCCTTCTCCACCGCGATCGACGGTCGGGCGGCGTAGTAGGCCTGCTCTGCGTGCGGCACCATCATCGACATGCCGTCGGCCCCGCCGCGCAGCGAGAGCACGACGAGGATGTTGCCGGTCGTGGCGCCGTAGGCCGTCGACGTCAGCACGTCGCCGAACATCGCCGTCGAGACGCCGGCCATGCCGATGAGCCCGGCGGACTTCAGCAGGTTGCGACGGGTGACGCCGTAGTCGGCGCAGGACGCGTCGTGTCCGTCGGTCATCGCAGCATCGCCTCCGGCGAGTTGAGGATCGCCGTCCGGATCAGCGTCAGCATCCAGGCGAGGTGGTCGGTCTCGCGCTCCCAGGTCTTGGAGAAGACGTGCGTCGCGGGCTTGTCGATCAGGGTCGCGGCGCCGTCGACCGTCTCGCGGCTGGCGCGGCGGCCCGTCATCATCACCGCCTGGTGGTGCACCAGGTCCTCCAGCGGCAGCGGCCACACCGGCGGGATCAGGTCGCGCACGTGGGGTCGCGTCGCCTGCTTCAGCGCGCTGCTCGTGTTCGCCATCCACGTGTGGGCGGTCCAGGTGCGCAGCATCCGGGCGGGGGAGAGGTACGTGTCGGACTGCTCGGGCGAGCCGTCCGGTCGCGGCCACGAGAACGGCGCCTGGCCGGTCCAGCCGCACTGCCAGCTGAACGAGTCGACGTGGCTGCCCGAGCCGGCACCGGTGGGCACGATGTCGCAGGCGCGCTGCGTGGCGAGGACGTCCTCCACGGGTGTGCGCGCCTTCTGGAACGCGGCGGCGCGAAAGCCGGGGTGGCGGACGAGGGTCCGCAGGCAGGCCCTGATGTCGGTGCCCGAGTCGAGGTAGGTGGCGGCCACGGCGTCGACCGCGCTCTGGGGCGGATCGTCGCTGATGAACCGCACGCACAGCCGGCGCGCGATGCGGGCCGCGGTCTCGGGCCGGCCGGCCAGCCAGTCGAGGTAGGCGTTCAGCTGCGCTCGGCCGTCCGCCGCGGCGTTCTCGAACCGCTGGCCCAGCACCGTGACGGCTCCGACGAAGTGCTTGGCCGGGTCGTATCCCGCGGCGTAGTCCTTGCCGACGGCCACCGTGAACCCGGTGAGCAGGCGGGCCGAGCTCTTCACGTCGTCCTCGGTGTAGCCCGAGGTCCGTCCCACCGTGTACAGCTCGAGCAGCTCGCGGCCGAGGTTCTCGTTGATCTGGGCCTTGGTGTTGCGGTGGTTCGACAGGTAGCCCGACATCGCGGGATGGGTGACCGCGGCTCGCAGGAGCGCACGGTAGGTGCCCAGCGCGTGCGGACGGATCGCGGTGGCGTCGTAGTGCATGCGCCACGGGAAGCTGGAGTCCTCGCCGGCGGGGATGTGCAGCAGGTTCGACCAGAAGTC
Source organism: Aeromicrobium sp. (assembly GCA_040514145.1). Taxonomy (GTDB): domain Bacteria; phylum Actinomycetota; class Actinomycetes; order Propionibacteriales; family Nocardioidaceae; genus Aeromicrobium. The sequence continues at coordinate 626 of JBEVDF010000179.1, read as the reverse complement.
GACCATCACCTCGTGCACCTGGAAGGTCGCCACGACCCGCCGGCACAGGGAGTAGCGGACGAGGTCGTTGCCGTACTGCCAGCCGCCGTAGACCCCGTCCCGCGCGTTCTGCCACGCGACCGCCGCCGAGTCCTCGAGGTGGGGGAACCAGGCCAGCGTGGCGTCCGCCTCCGCGTCGCGGCCGGGCGAGAGCTGGGCCTCGAACCACGCATCGGCGTCGCGGTGACGCAGGACGTCGGCCTCGAGCCGGCCGTGGTGGCCGTAGGTGAAGCGGCGGACCAGGTGCTGGGCGTACTCGGGCAGGCGCGGCTGCGTGCCGGGCAGGTCGACCATCAGCACACCCCCGAGCTCTTCGTCGCGTTCGTGTCCGAGGCGACGAGGACGGTGAGCCAGCGGGTGCCGTCGACGGCGGGCGCGGCGACGCCGAACTCGAAGCCGGGCGCGTCGTGGCACGCCGACAGCAGGCGACCCGTCTCGCCGTAGGGGGACGACAGCCAGGCGTCGACGGAGCCCGTCACGGCGGCGGCCGAGGTCGCACCGCCGATGGCGCGCGTGACGGCGGTGACGGTGCGGCCCGGGCAGTCAGCGGCCGGCAGCGTGCGCGCGGCCGTGCGGTGCTCCTTGGA
>JBEVDF010000029.1:0-31170 GCA_040514145.1 Aeromicrobium sp. | reverse complement strand
TGCTGTCGGTGGGCGGGCGCGTCGTCGTGCTCTCGTACCACTCGCTGGAGGACCGGATCACGAAGCGCGTGATCACCTCCGCCACCACGTCCACGGCGCCGCGGGACCTTCCCGTGGTGCCGGAGTCCATGCTCGCCCGCTTCCGATCCCTCACCCGGGGCGCGGAGCTGGCGAGCGAGGACGAGATCGCCGACAACCCCCGCGCGCGTTCGGTCCGGATGCGCGCTGTCGAACGGATCGCGCCTGCATGAGCACCGCCACCTCCCCCCGCGCCCTGAGCCGCTCGGCGGCTGCCCGCTCCTCCGCGCTCGCGTCCGGCCTGGCCGCGCGCGGTCGTGACGCTCGCGACGTCGGCCTCAAGCTGGTCGGACCCGTGCGGGTGCGCGCGCGTCGCGCCCCGTTCGTCGTCGTCGTGCTCTCGGTGCTGGCCGCGGGCCTGATCGGACTCATCCTGCTCAGCACCGCGATGCAGGCCCAGGCGTTCAAGATCGACGAGCTGCAGCAGCGCTCCACGCTCCTGCACGCCCAGAGGGAGCAGCTCGCGACCGAGGTCGACCGGATGCAGAGCCCCTCCGGCCTGGCCGATCGCGCGCTCAGCGAGGGCATGGTGCCCAACGCCAACCCCGTCTTCCTGCGTCTCGCCGACGGCAAGGTCATCGGCGAGCCCGTCCCCGCCGAGCCCGACACCAACGTCAGGAGGGCCGGCTGATGCCGCTCGCGATCACCCGAAGCCGCCTGCGCGTCCTCGTCATCTGCGTCCTGGTGCTGTTCCTCGTCTTCGGGATCCGGCTGTTCCAGATCCAGGCCGTCGACACGAAGGCCTACGCCGCGATGGCGGTGGAGGCCGGCACCCGCAAGGCCGTGGTGCCCGCCCCGCGGGGGGACATCGTCGACCGCAACGGCGAGGAGCTGGTGACCAGCACCGACGGGCTGACCATCACCGCCGACCCGTCGATGGCCGCGGAGAACGCCCCGGAGATCGCCCGGATCCTGCACGAGAAGCTCGGCGGCGAGATCGACTACTTCGACACGATCCAGAAGCTGCGCACGCCCGACTCGAAGTTCGTCTACCTGGCCAAGGACCTGCCCGCCTACGAGGCGCGCAAGGCGGTCAAGGCGGTGGCCGAGGCCAACTACACCGGCGTCTTCACCGAGACCGAGAGCCTGCGCAGCTACCCCGGCGGCTCGCTGGCCGCGAACGTCCTGGGCATCACCGAGGAGAACGGCAAGGGCATCGCCGGCCTCGAGATGCAGTACGACGCCAAGCTGACTGGTACGGACGGTTCGTCCACCTACGAGGTCTCCTCGACCGGGCAGCGCATCCCGATGGCCGACTCCACGGTCAAGGAGATGATCCCGGGCGCCGACGTCAACACCACGATCGACCGCGACCTGCAGTGGTACTCCGACCAGCGGCTGCGCGACGTCGTCAGCTCGGCCGGGGCCGACTACGGCCTGGCCGTCACGATGGACGTCCGCACGTGCCAGATCGTCCAGCTCTCGCAGGCGCCGACGTTCAACCCGGACAGCCGCGACGGCGTCAGCGACGGCACGCTCGTGAACCGCGCGGTCTCCAACGTGTTCGAGCCCGGCTCGGTCATGAAGACGATCACCATGGCGGCGCTGGCCGACCAGGGCAAGGTCACCGCCGACACGAAGATCAAGGTGCCCTCGGGCATGGTCATCGACGGCTTCCCGATCGGCGACTACTGGCAGCACGGCGCCCTGAGGCTCACGGCCGCCGGCGTCATCGCGAAGTCCTCCAACCTCGGCACGATCGTCGCGGCCGAGCAGATGTCGGACTCGACGTTCTACTCGTACCTGCGCAAGTTCGGATTCGGGTCGCTCAGCGGCATCGACCTGCCGGAGGAGTCGGTGGGCATCGTCTCGCCGGCGCGCGACTGGACGAAGGCCAAGCACGCGACGACGTCGTTCGGCCAGGGCGTCTCGGTCAACGCGATCCAGATGGTCCGCGCGGTGGGCGCGATCGCCAACGGCGGCGTCATGTGCACGCCGCGGGTGGTCGACTCGCTGACGAAGGCCGACGGCTCGGTCGAGAAGACCCCGGCGGGCGAGTCCCGGCGGGTCGTCTCGCGCGAGGCGGCCGCCGAGGTCACCCGGATGATGGAGGCCGTCACGGCCGACGAGGGCACCGCCCCGACTGCCCAGATCGAGGGCTACCGCGTCGCCGGCAAGACGGGCACCGCGTGGCGGGTCAACCCCACCACGGGGCGCTATGTCCGGGGTCAGAACACGATCTCGTTCATGGGCTTCGCCCCCGCGGACAACCCGCGCTTCATCACCTACGTCGTCATCGACAAGCCGCCGCGCAACGCCGGCGGTGGCTCGATGGCCGGCCCGGTGTTCCACGACATCATGTCGATGGCGCTGGAGCGGTTCGGCGTGACGCCCACGGGCGCCAAGCCGCCGAAGATCAAGCAGGACTGGTAGCCGTCGTGCCGCCCGGTAAGTTGGGGCGGGTGGACGAGATGAGGGTCAGGCCGCACGACAGGCCCACGTGGCCCCTCTCACGGGTGGCCGCCGAGCTGCCCGCAGCGACGGTGTCGGGCGACGCCACCGTCACCGGCATCAGTCTCTCCACCCGCGATGTCGAGGCCGGCGACCTGTTCGCCGCACTGCCCGGAGCCACCACCCACGGGTCCCGCTTCGCGCCCCAGGCGCTCGAGGCCGGGGCCGTCGCGATCCTCACCGACGCCGACGGCGCGGCGACGCTCCCGGCGGGCGTCCCCACGGTCGTGGTCGAGCGCCCGCGCGAGCACCTCGCGGAGTTCGCGGCGCGGTTCTACGACCGCCCGAGCACGCGCTTCACCACCGTCGGCGTCACGGGCACGCAGGGCAAGACCACCACCACGTACCTGGCCGAGGCCGCGTTGGGGGAGTCCCACTCGGCGGTCATCGGGACGATCGGCACCCGCATCGCCGGGCGTCCGGCGTCCAGCAGTCTCACCACGCCGGAGGCGCCCGCGCTGCAGGCGCTGTTCGCGGTCATGGCCGAGGAGCAGGTGGCCGCGTGCGCGATGGAGGTCTCGAGCCACGCCATCGTGCAGGGCCGGGTCGACGGCTTCGTCCTGGACGCCGCGGTGTTCCTCAACCTGGGTCGCGACCACCTGGACTTCCACCACGACGTGGACTCGTACTTCGCGGCGAAGGCCGAGCTGTTCACCCCCGAGCACGCCCGCCGTGCCGTGATCAATCTCGACGACGCGCACGGGCGGCGGCTCACGACGATGACCTCGCTGCCCGTCACGACGTTCTCCACCGTGGGCGCTCCGGCCGACTGGCGCGCGGTCAACGTGCGCGCCCACCGGCTGGGCAGCGACGTCACGCTGATCTCGCCCGACGGCACCGAGACCGAGCTGTCGGTCCCGCTGGCGGGCGCGTTCAACGTCTCCAACGCCGTCGCCGCGATCGTCGCGCTGGCGGGGGAGGGCCACGACCTCGACGACCTCGTCCGCGGTGTGGCCGCGGCCCGTGGCGTCCCCGGCCGGATGGAGCGGGTCGAGGCCGGCCAGCCCTTCACCGCCGTCGTCGACTACGCGCACAAGCCCGAGGCCGTCGAGGCCGTGCTCGGCGCGCTGCGGCCCGTCACGGCCGGGCGCCTCATCGTCGTCATCGGCGCCGGCGGCGACCGCGACCGGGGCAAGCGCCCCCTGATGGGCGAGGTGGCCGCCCGGCTCGCCGACGTCGTGATCGTCACCGACGACAACCCGCGCAGCGAGGACCCCGCCCGGATCCGGGCCGAGGTGCTCGGTGGCGCCGAGCGTGGAACGGCGCAGGTGCTCGAGGTCGGCGACCGGCACGAGGCGATCGCCACCGCGGTCGCGCAGGCCCGCACCGGCGACACCGTCGTGCTCGCGGGGAAGGGACACGAGCGCGGCCAGCAGATCGGCGACGTCGTCCACCCCTTCGACGACCGCGAGGTGCTCGTCTCGCTGATCGGTGGTGCGTCGTGATCCGTACGACCCTCGCCCAGGTGGCCCACGCGACCCGGGGACGGGTCGAGGGTGACGACACGCTCGCGGTCGAGGGCCCCGTCGTCATCGACTCGCGCCGTGCCGCTCCCGGATCGCTGTTCGTCGCGATCTCCGGCGAGCGGGTCGACGGCCACGACTTCGTGGAGACCGCCCTCGATGCGGGCGCCGTGGCCACGATCGCCACGCGCGCCGTCCCCGGCCCTCACGTGATCGTCGAGGACCCCGTCGAGGCGATGGGCCGGCTCGCGGCCGACCGGCTGGCGGCCCTCAGGGCGGACACCGACGTCGACGTCGTCGCGATCACCGGCTCGCAGGGCAAGACCTCGGTCAAGGACCTCATCGCCCACATCCTGTCCACGCACGGCGCCACGGTGGCGCCCGAGGGCTCGTTCAACAACGAGCTCGGCGTGCCGCTCACCGTCCTGCGGGCCGACGCCGGCACGCGTCACCTCGTGCTGGAGATGGGTGCGCGGGGGATCGGGCACATCGCGACACTGTGCGCGATCGCACCGCCCGACGTCGCCGTCGTGCTGAACGTCGGCACCGCGCACGCCGGCGAGTTCGGCGGGCTCGAGCGCACCGCGCAGGCCAAGGGCGAGCTGGTCGAGGCGCTGGGCCCCGACGGGGTCGCCGTCCTCAACGCCGACGACCCGCGGGTCGCGGCGATGGCGTCGCGGACCCGGGGAACCGTGGTCACGTTCGGTCGCCAGGGGCGGGTGCGGCTCGCCGGCGACGTCGTCCTCGACGAGGCGGGTCACCCGCACTTCCGGATCGAGCTGGACGGCACCGCCCTCGACGCCACCGTCCCGCAGCTGGGTGAGCACCACGCGATCAACGCCGTCGCCGCCGTCGCCGCGACCACCGCCGTGGGCGTCCCGCTGGAGGCCGCCGTCGAGGCGCTCGCGAGCGCGCGGGCGACCTCGCCGATGCGCATGGAGCGCCACGAGACGCGGGGGGGAGTGGTGGTCGTCAACGACGCCTACAACGCCAACCCCGAGTCGATGGCCGCCGCCCTGCGCGCCCTGGCCGGGCTGGCCCCGGGACGCGGCACCGCCGTCCTCGGTGAGATGCTGGAGCTCGGCGCGGAGTCGCCCCAGCAGCACCACCGGATCGGCCGTCTGGCCGCCGACCTGGGCATCGCCCGGGTCATCGCCGTGGGTGCCGGAGCCGCTGAGATCGCTCGCGGCGCCGGGTCGGCCGGGGTGATGGTGGACGATGTCGAGTCGGCGGTGGACGAGCTCTCAGCGAGCCTGAACACCGGTGACGTGGTGCTTGTGAAAGCATCGAGGGGGGCCCGTCTCGAGCGGGTCGTCGAAGCGCTGCTGCGCGACTGACACGCACGAAAGGAAACAACGGAAGCGATGCTGGCCGTATTGATCGCGGGAGTCGTGGGACTCGTCGGCACCCTCGTCGGCACCCGTTTCGCGATCGCCGTCCTCGTGAAGAAGGGCTACGGACAGCTCATCCGCGACGACGGTCCCACGTCGCACCACGTGAAGCGCGGCACGCCCACCATGGGCGGCCTCGTCATCATCATCTCCACCGTGCTCGGCTACGCGATCGCGAAGCTGGTCACCGGCTACGAGCCCAGCGCCTCGGCCGTCCTGCTGCTGTTCCTGTTCGTCGGGCTGGGAGCCATCGGCTTCCTCGACGACTGGATCAAGGTCGCCAAGCAGCGCAACCTGGGCCTGCGCAGCACAGCCAAGATGATCGGCCAGATCCTGGTCGGACTCGTCTTCGCCGTGCTCGCGATCGGCTGGGAGAACGACAACGGCCAGACCCCGATCACCCACGCCATCTCCTTCACCCGCGACCTCTCGTGGGAGCTGCCGACGGTCCTGCTGATCGTCTGGGTGCTGCTGATGATCGCCGGCGCCAGCAACGGCGTGAACCTCACCGACGGCCTCGACGGCCTGGCCACGGGTGCGGCGGTGATGGTGTTCGGCGCCTTCGTGCTGATCAACGTCTGGCAGTCCAACCAGAGCTGCTTCCTGCTCGACCCCGGGCCCAAGTGCTACGAGGTCCGCGACCCCCTCGACCTCGCCGTCGTCGCGTCCGCCGTCACCGGCGCGTGCTTCGGCTTCCTGTGGTGGAACGCCTCGCCCGCCAAGATCTTCATGGGCGACACCGGCTCGCTGTCGCTCGGCGGCCTCATGGCCGGCTTCGCGCTCATGACCCGCACCGAGCTGCTGCTCGTGGTGCTCGGCGGCCTGTTCGTCATCATCACCGCCTCGGTGATCCTTCAGGTCGGGTACTTCAAGCTCAGCGGCGGCAAGCGCATCTTCCGGATGGCGCCGCTGCAACACCACTTCGAGCTCAAGGGCTGGGCCGAGATCACGATCGTCGTCCGGTTCTGGATCATCAGCGGCATCTGCGTGATCTCCGGCATCGGCCTCTTCTACTGGGAGTGGGTCGTCGGTGCCTTCTAAGCGTGACGTCTCGACCCTGGACCGCGACTCCTCGTGGGAGGGGGTCCGCGCCGTCGTCGCGGGCTTCGGCGTCAGCGGGTTCGCCGCGGCCGACACCCTGAACCACCTCGGCGCCAGTGTCATCGTGCTCGACGAGTCCGAGGGTGATGACCATCGACGCGAGCAGGCCCACCTGCTGGAGCTCCTCGGCGTCGACGTGCGGCTCGGCCCCGGCGCCACCGCGGCCCTGCCGGGCGACGTCGACCTCGTGGTCACCTCGCCGGGCTGGCGCCCGAGCGCACCCCTGCTGGTCGAGGCCGCCGGGCGCGGCATCCCCGTGTGGGGCGAGGTCGAGCTGGCCTGGCGCCTGCGTGGCAGCGATCCGGCCCCGTGGCTGGCCGTCACCGGCACGAACGGCAAGACCACCACCGTCCAGATGCTCGAGTCGATCCTGCAGGCCGCCGGTCTGCGCGCACAGGCCGTGGGCAACGTCGGCACGCCGATCCTCGAGGCGGTCATGGACCCGGCGGGCCGCGACGTGCTCGCGGTCGAGCTCTCCAGCTTCCAGTTGCACTGGACGTATTCGATGTCGGCCGAGGCGGCCGCCGTGCTGAACCTCGCTCCCGACCACTACGACTGGCACGGCGGGGCGCAGGCCTACGCCGCCGCCAAGGGCAAGGTGTACGAGCGGGTCCAGAAGGCCTGCGTGTACAACGTCGCCGACCCGGCGACGATGCACCTGGTCGAGGAGGCCGACGTCATCGAGGGCGCCCGCGCCATCGGCTTCACCCTCGGCATCCCCGATCGGGGCATGGTCGGGATCGTCGACGACCTCCTGGTCGACCGCGCCTTCGTCGAGGAGCGCGCCACCAGCGCCGCCGAGCTGGCCGCGCTCTCGGACCTGGACGACGCCTCGCCCCACAACGTGCAGAACGCCCTCGCCGCCGCGGCGCTGGCCCGGGCCCACGGCGTCCCCGCCGTCGCGGTCCGCGACGGGCTCCGCGCCTTCCGGCTGGGACCCCACCGCATCAGCACGGTGGCCGAGGCCGACGGCGTGAAGTGGGTCGACGACTCCAAGGCCACCAACCCGCACGCCGCGCGTGCCTCGCTGCAGGCGTTCGACCGGGTGGTCTGGGTCGCCGGTGGGCTGGCCAAGGGCGCGACCTACGACGACCTGGTCCGCGACGTGCGAGACCGGCTGGCCGGTGCCGTGCTCATCGGCGCCGACCGCGACCTGATCGCCGCGGCCCTGGCCGAGCACGCGCCCGAGGTGCGGGTGGAGGTCGTCGAGGGCGCCCCCGATGCCGATGGGCTCATGGACGCCGTCGTCGCCGCCGCGCAGCGACTGGCCTCGCCGGGCGACACCGTGCTGCTGGCCCCGGCCGCGGCCTCGATGGACCAGTTCCGGGACTACGCCCATCGCGGCGACGCCTTCGCGCAGGCCGCGGTGCGGCTCGCCCGCGACTGACCCGCGACTGACCCGCAGCGCCGCAGGGCCTACGCGCCTCGCCCGGACACGTCGATCGGCCCGGGCTCGGGGAACGGAGGGCGGGGCAGACGCTCGCGCAGGAACCGGCGGGCGGCGATCGCCGCGACGACGCCGGCCCCGGCGATCGACGTGGCGACGAGGACGTCGCGCCACCAGGGCGGCCCGGGGGAGTCGGTGTTGCCCACACAGTCGTGCATCGGGTTCGGGGCGTCCACGTTCTGCAGGAAGGTGCGCGCGGCCGAGACGTAGGCCGAGGTCGCGGTCGGGTCCCATCCCGCGGGGTTCCACAGCTTGTACCAGGAGCCGTTGCGACGACTGATGCGGCACGTGACGTTCGTCGCGGACGAGTGGAAGCCGTCGGCGGGGCCGAGGTGCCCGATGATCCGCCGCCCGAAGTAGATCGGGACGCGGTCGGTCGGATCGCTGATGCGTGCCACGGGAAAGCCGGCGTCGAGGCCCATCGCTCCACGCTACGCCCGTGACTCACTCGCTGACCAGACGTGCGCAGGGCCGAGAGGACACGAGGCGCGTCGGGTGGCGACACGCGCCCGCAGGTCCACGAGCGGCGCCGTCCCACGCGCCACACTGGTGAGCAGTTTCTCTTCTCTTCCCCGAAGGAACGCCATGAGTACCACCGCATCTCGGCGGTCGTCGAACACCCTCGACACCGTGCGGAGCCTGCTCGAGCGTCCGCTCGCCTCCTACCAGCTCGTGCTCGGCACCACCGGCCTGCTCCTGGGCCTGGGCCTGATCATGGTGCTGAGTGCCAGCTCGGTCTTCGCCTTGCGTGTGTACGGCAACTCCTTCGAGATCTTCCTGCGCCAGGGCATCTTCGCCGTGATCGGCCTCACGGCGATGATCATCGCGATGCGTCTCCCGCTGGCGCGCGTGCGCCAGCTCGCCCGCCCGGCCCTGCTCGGGGTCGTGATGCTGATCGCCCTGACGTTCACGCCGTTGGGCATGGACATCAACGGCAACCGGAACTGGCTGCCGCTGTTCGCCGGTTTCAACCTGCAGCCCTCGGAGTTCGCGAAGCTCGCGATCGTGCTGTGGATCGCCGATCTCTACACGCGGCGCCACAAGCACCTCGGCACGCCGCGCTACGTCATCACGCCCGTCGTGCCGATCGCCGGTGCCGTCTCGGCCCTGGTCGTGTTCCAGAAGGACCTCGGCACCGCCGTCATCTTGTTCGCGATCATCGCGGGCATGCTCTGGGTGGCCGGCCTGCCCCTCAAGCCGATGCTCGGCTTCGGCGCCGGACTCGCGGTCCTGCTCCTGTTCTTCGTCGCCACGGCCCAGCACCGCGTCGACCGCTTCATGTCCTTCCTCAACCCGATGGCCGATCCGGAGAAGTCCGGCTACCAGGCGGTCAAGGCGATGATGGGCTTCGCCCGTGGCGGCTTCTGGGGGCTCGGCCTGGGCGGCAGCCGCCAGAAGTGGGGCGCGCTGCCCGAGGCCCACACCGACTTCATCCTCGCGGTGATCGGTGAGGAGCTCGGCCTGGCCGGCAGCCTCGTGATCCTCGCGCTGTTCGGCCTGCTGGCCTACACGGGCTTCCGGATCGCGCACCGCAGCCGTGACCGCTTCGCCCGCTACCTGGCCGCCGGCATCACCATCTGGCTCACCACCCAGGCCGTCATCAACATCGGCATGGTGCTGGGCATGCTGCCGGTCATCGGCGTGCCGCTTCCGCTCATCTCGTACGGTGGATCCAGCATGATCGCCACCCTCGTCGCGCTCGGCCTCCTGGCCAACTGCGCCACCACCGAACCGGGCGCCGCACGGGCGCTGTCCACGTCGCGCCGTGCCAAGGCGCGCAAGAAGCAGCGCACGGTGGGTCGCTGACCGTGCGTGTCCTGCTCGCCGGCGGTGGTACCGCCGGTCACACGTCTCCGTTGCTCGCGACCGCCGCCGTGCTGGCCGACGCCGGCGACGACATCGTCTGCCTCGGTACGCCGCGCGGCCTCGAGGTCACCCTCATCCCGCAGGCCGGTCACGCCCTCGAGCTGGTGCCGCCCGTGCCGCTGCCGCGGCGTCCCAACGCCGACCTGGTGAAGCTCCCGGCGAACCTGCGCCGCTCGGTCGCGGCCACGCTCGACGTGATCGACCGGTTCGCGCCCGACGTCGTGGTGGGCTTCGGCGGCTACGTCTCGGTGCCGGCCTACCTCGCCGCCCGCCGTCGCAGGCTGCCCCTCGTGGTGCACGAGGGCAACGCCCTGCCGGGTATCGCGAACAAGCTCGGCGCGCGCCTGACCCGCCACGTCGCCACCAGCTTCCCCGACACCGAGCTGCGCCACGGCACCTACATCGGCCTGCCGATCCGGCGCCAGATCGCCGACCTCGACCGTCACGCGGTGCGCGCCGAGGCCCGCGCGCACTTCGGCCTCGACGCCGACCGCCCGACCATCCTGGTCACCGGCGGCTCCCAGGGCGCTCGCCGGATCAACACCACGATGTCCGCCGCGGCGCGCGACCTCGCCGACGCGGGGATCCAGGTGCTGCACGCGGCCGGCCGCCCCGAGGAGGTCGACCTCGACCGCCGTGAGGGCGACCCGCCCTACGTCGTCGAGCAGTACATCGACCGCATCGACCTGGCCTACGCGGCCGCTGACCTGGTCGTGTGCCGCTCCGGCGCCAACACCGTCACCGAGGTCGCGGCCGTCGGGCTTCCGGCCGTGTTCGTGCCGCTGCCGATCGGCAACGGGGAGCAGGCCCTGAACGCGCACCCCGTCGTGGGTGCGGGCGGTGCGCTCCTCATCGAGGACGGCGCCTTCACCCCGGCCTGGGTCGACAGCGCCGTCATCTCCCTGGTCACCTCGCCCGAGCGACTGGAGCGCATGTCGCAGGCCGCCTCGGGCATCGTGCGGCGGGACGCCGCCGAGCGCCTCGCCGAGATGGTGCATCGCGCGGGGGAGGAGCGCCGGTGAGGATCGACCTGCCGAGCGAGGTCCTGCCCGCCGACCGCATCGGTCGCGTGCACCTGATCGGGATCGGCGGCGCCGGGCTCTCCGCGATCGCGCTGCTCCTGCACGAGGCCGGCGTCGACGTGACTGGCAGCGACGGCAAGGACTCCGCCGTCCTGGAGCGGCTGCGCGCGGCCGGCATCACGTGCCACGTCGGCCACGACGCGGCGTACCTGGCCGACCGGGACACCGTCATCGCCTCCACCGCGGTGCCGGAGGACAACCCCGAGATCGTCGAGGCGCAGCGGCGCGGACTGCGGTTGTGGCCCCGCTCGGCCGGCCTGATGTCCACGATGCTGGCCGACCGCAGGATCGCGATCGCCGGCACCCACGGCAAGACCACGACCACCGCGATGCTCACGTTCGCGCTGCGCGGCGCCGGTGCCGATCCCTCCTTCGCGATCGGTGCCGAGGTCGCGGGGCTGGGCACGAACGCCCGCCGCGGCGCGGGACCGGAGTTCGTCGTCGAGGCCGACGAGAGCGACGGCGCCTTCCTGCACTACCGGCCGCACGCCGCGGTGATCACGAACATCGACGCCGACCACCTCGACACGTGGGGAACGGTCGAGGCGTACGAGCAGGCCTTCGCCGACTTCGTCGGCACGGTCGAGGAGGTCGTCGTGCTCTCGGCCGACGATCCCGGCTGCCGTCGCCTGCGCGATGGCGTCGACAGCCCGCGCCTCGTCACGGCGGGCTTCGCGGCCGACGCCGACGTGCGCGGCGAGAACGTCGAGGTCGTGGGCTCCACGACCCGCTTCACGGTCACGGCCGACGGCGTGGCACCCACCGAGGTCGTGCTGGCCGTCCCCGGGCGCCACTACGCCGCCGACGCGCTGCTGGCCCTGGCGATCGGCCGGGAGCTGGGCCACGACCTCGCCGGGATGGTCGAGGGACTGTCGGCCTACACGGGTGCCGCCCGCCGGATGGAGCCCAAGGGCGAGGCCGCCGGCGTGCGCGTCGTCGACTCGTACGCCCACCATCCGACCGAGATCGCCGCCGACCTCGCCGCCGCGCGAGCTCTGGCCGGCGACGACCGCCTCGTCGTCGTGTTCCAGCCCCACCTCGTCAGCCGCACGCGGCTGTTCGGTGCGCGGATGGGACAGGAGCTGGCCGCGGCCGACCTCGTCGTCGTGGCCGACCTCTACCTCGCCCGCGAGGCCGCCGATCCCGAGGTGACGTCGGCCCTCGTGGTCGCCGCCGCCGGCCCGCACGCCCTGGCCGGGGGACCGGTGCAGGACGTCCCACGGTTCCTGCTGCCGCTCGTCCAGGCGGGCGACCTCGTCCTGACGCTGGGTGCCGGTGACGTCACCACGGTCGGCCCGGCGCTGCTCGACCTGCTGCGGGGCTCCGGCGATGAGTGATCGTTTCGCCGAGAAGCTCCGCCTGAAGCGTCGTCGCTCGCGGTGGCGCATCGCGGGCGTCGTCCTGCTCGTGCTCGTCGTCGCCGGCGCCGTGTGGGCCGTCTGGTTCTCGAGCCTGTTCGAGTCGCGCGAGGTCACGGTGAGCGGCACCGAGCACGTGCCGGTCGAGCGCGTCGTGCGGACCGCCGAGGTCCCGCTGGGCATGCCGGTGCTGCGGGTCGACACCGACGCGATCGCCGAGCGGGTCGCGACGCTCAAGCCCGTCGAGTCGGTGCGGGTCGAGCGCGACCTGCCCCACACGATCCGCGTCGTCGTGACCGAGCGTGACGCGGTCGCGTGGGTCGACCGCTCGGGAACCCCGTGGGCGGTCGACGCGTCCGGTGTGGTCTACCGCCCGCTGAACTCGCGTCCCCGGCACCTGCCCGAGCTGGACGTCGACGCCGACGACCGCCGCGTGATGGCCGCCACGGCCCGCGTGGCCGCCGACATCGCCGCGGGCGACCGCGATCTCCTCGGCGACACCGACACGATCACGGCGGAGACCCGCGACTCGATCGAGCTCGACCTCTCGAAGGGCCGCACGGTGGTGTGGGGGAGTGCGGAGGACGCGCAGGCGAAGCTCTCGGTGCTGCGCCCGCTGCTGCAGATCAAGGCTCGCAGCTACGACGTCAGCGCCCCCGAGCGCCCGACGACGCTCAAGTAACGCGCGTCGCCACCGGCCCCATCGGCATCGAGTTCAACAACACACCCGCGACACGGCGTGTCATCGCCGATCGTCCGGACCACCCACCTAGTGTCAAACCATCGACGAGGTTGACATAACTATAAGCCTCCACTTGAAGTTTAAGGTTTGAAGGGGAACGACATGGCGGTCCAGAACTACCTTGCGGTGATCAAGGTCGTCGGCATCGGCGGCGGCGGTGTCAACGCCGTCAACCGCATGATCGAGGCCGGGCTCAAGGGTGTGGAGTTCATCGCGATCAACACCGACGCCCAGGCATTGCTCATGACCGACGCCGACGTGAAGCTCGACGTGGGTCGTGACTCCACGCGCGGGCTCGGCGCAGGCGCCGATCCCGAGATCGGCAAGAAGGCCGCCGAGGACCACGCCGAGGAGATCGAGGCGGCCATCAAGGGCGCCGACATGGTCTTCGTCACGGCGGGCGAGGGCGGCGGCACGGGTACCGGCGGCGCGCCGGTCGTGGCGCGCATCGCGCGGTCGCTCGGCGCCTTGACCATCGGGGTCGTCACGCGGCCCTTCAAGTTCGAGGGGCGCAACCGCGCGGCGCAGGCCGACGTGGGCGTGCAGCGGCTCCGCGAGGAGGTGGACACCCTCATCGTGATCCCGAACGACCGACTCCTGTCGATCAGCGACCAGAGCATCAGCCTGCTCGACGCGTTCCGCCAGGCCGACCAGGTGCTCTACCAGGGCGTCTCGGGCATCTCCGAGCTGATCACCACGCCCGGCCTGATCAACGTCGACTTCGCCGACGTGAAGTCGATCATGAGCGATGCCGGCTCGGCCCTCATGGGCATCGGCTCGGCCCGCGGTGAGCACCGCGCCGCCACGGCCGCCGAGCTGGCCGTCTCCAGCCCGCTGCTCGAGGCTTCGATCGAGGGCGCCCGCGGCGTCCTGCTGTCGATCGCCGGTGGCTCCGACCTCGGCCTGTTCGAGATCAACGAGGCCGCCGAACTGGTGCAGCAGGCCGTCCACGACGACGCCAAGATCATCTTCGGTACGGTCATCGACGACTCGCTCGGCGACGAGGTGCGCATCACCGTGATCGCGGCGGGCTTCGACGGTGGCGAGCCCAAGCAGCGCGACGCCGCCCAGCCGGCGCTGCGCAGCCGCGACCAGCAGGCCGCGGCGGCCAAGGAGTCGGCGAACCCGACGCAGAAGCCCGCGGAGCGCTCCAACAGCTCCGAGCAGCGGGTCGTCACCGAGCCCGTCCCGGTCGGCCAGCCCGCCGGCCAGGAGTTCGGCGACGGCCTCGACATCCCGGACTTCCTGCGCTGACCGTGCCCGACCACAGCGCACCCGAACCCTCCGCGCCGTTCTGGTTCCGGTCCGACCTGGGGGTCGCGTCGTTCGGTTTCACCGACGCGCGCACCGACCTGGGCCGGGGCCCGGTCGACGGATCACCCGCGGAGGGTCCGGGCCTGGTGGCCGCCACGCTCGGTGGCCGCCCGGCCCTCATGCGACAGGTCCATGGGGCCACCGTCGCCGTCGCCGATCCTGAGGCCCAGCCCGAGGCCGACGCCCTCGTGCTGGACCGTCCCGGCGTCGTGGCGATCGTCCGCGTCGCCGACTGCGTGCCGGTCGTGCTGGTCGATCCCGACCGCCCGCTCGCCGCCGTGGTCCATGCGGGTCGCGTGGGCCTGGCCTCCGGGGTCGTGCCCGCGGCGGTCGAGGCTCTGCGGACGAGGGGAGCCGAACGTCTCGAGGCGTGGGTCGGGCCCCGGGCCTGCGGCTCCTGCTACGAGGTGCCGGCCGCCATGGCCGACGAGGTCGCGGCGGTCGAGCCGGCCGCCCGCGCCACCACGCGCCAGGGCACGCCCGGCCTCGACATCGGAGCCGGCGTCGTCGCGCAGCTGCAGCGTGCCGACGTGGTCGTCCACGACCTCGGCGGGTGCACGATCGAGGACGAGCGGTTCTGGTCCCACCGTCGTCAGGATGCCGCGGCCGGCCGGTTCGGCGCTGCCGTGGTGCTGCACGAGGGGAGTGGCGATGGAACGCCGTGACGAGCTGGCGCAGAACCTCGCCGCCGTCCGCGAGCGCATCGCCCGAGCCTGCGACACGGCGGGCCGATCCTCCGACGAGGTGACCCTCGTCGTCGTCACCAAGACCCACCCGGCGTCCGACGTCGCGCTCCTGGCCGACCTCGGCGTCACCGACGTCGGCGAGAACCGCCACCCCGAGGCGGCCGAGAAGCAGCTCGCGGCCACCGAGGCCGGTGTGTCCCTGCGCTGGCACTTCGTCGGTGGGCTCCAGACCAACAAGGCAGGAGCGGTCGCGCACTACGCCGACGTCGTCCACAGCGTCGACCGGGCCAAGCTGGCCCGTTCGCTCGACCGTGGCGCGGAAGCCGCGGGGCGCACCCTGCGCTGCCTCATCCAGGTGGACTTCGACACGACCGACCCCGGCCGTGCGGGGGTCCCGCCGGACGACGTCCTGGCCCTGGCCGACGTCATCGTGGGGGAGTGCCCCCACCTCGAGCTGGGCGGCGTGATGACCGTCGCGCCGCTGGGGCAGGACCCCGCTCCGAGCTTCGCCCACCTGCGCGAGATCAGCGCCGAGCTACGGCGCACGGCGCCGTCGGCGACCACGATCTCGGCCGGGATGAGTGAGGACTTCGAGATCGCGATCGCCCACGGCGCGACACACGTGCGCGTGGGTCGTTCGGTGCTGGGGCAGCGCCCTGTACTGCAGTAGTCTCAACAACGTCAAGACCGAAGATCGGGAGTGAGCATGGCTGGCGCAATGCGGAGGATGGGCGAGTACCTCGGACTCGTCGAGCAGGCCGAGTACGACGAGGCGCTCGAGTACGAACCGGAGGCCCCGGCTCGTACCGCGGCACCCGTGCGCCAGGCCGCCCCCCAGCAGGTCGCGCCGCGCTCCGTCACGGCGCTCGACGACCGACGGCAGCCCGGCATGTCCGTGGCCGACCTCGCGCGCATCGAGACCGTCACGCCCCGCACGTACAACGACGCCCGCACCATCGGCGAGTCGTTCCGATCGGGTGTTCCGGTGATCATGAATCTCTCCGACATCGGTGACGACGACGCGAAGCGCCTCGTCGACTTCGCGGCGGGGCTGGTATTCGCCGTCCACGGCACGATCAACCGGATCACCGCGAAGGTGTTCCTGCTCTCGCCCGAGGGCGTGCAGGTGTCCGATGAGGACCGCGCGCAGCTCGCGGCCGGCGGCTTCTACAACCAGAGCTGAGGCGACGTGTCGGCGATCGGCGTCGTCCTCTACAACCTGATCTACCTGGCGATCATCTTCGTGATCGCCAGGTTCGTCGTGGACTGGGTGCAGTTGCTGGCCCGTCAGTGGCAGCCGCGCGGCTTCATCGCCGTGCTCTGCGAGTTCATCTTCACCGTCACGGATCCGCCCTTGCGCGCCCTGCGCAAGGTGATTCCCCCGATCCGTCTCGGCGGGATCATGCTCGACGTGTCGGCGATGGTCCTGTTGCTGCTGTTGTTCATCGCCCAGTCCCTGGTAGTCGTGATCTTTTAGGTGATCGTTGAGACTTGAGCACCGGCCCGTTGTCTGGTGCTTAGGATGAGGCGGTACCGTTGACGAGGCCCCGAATCTTTCCCAAGACAGACCCGACTCACACGCAGAGGTGACCAGATGGCGCTCACGCCCCAGGACATTCGCGACAAGCAGTTCACAGCCGTGCGCTTGCGCGACGGCTACGACATGGGCGAAGTCGAGCAGTTCCTCGACGAGGTCGAAGTCGAATTCGAGCGTCTCGTCAGCGAGAACGCCGAGCTGAAGGCCAAGGTCGCCGAGCTCGAGGCCGCGCTCGAGGAAGCCCAGAAGGCGCAGGCCGCCCCGGTGGCCGCCAAGCCCGAGCCCGTCAAGGAGCCCGAGCCCGTCAAGGAGCCCGAGCCGGCCCCCGCCCCGGTGGCCGCCGCTCCGCAGGAGCTGCGCGTCACCTCGACCGCCGAGGCCTCCACGGCCGCCGCGCGTCTGCTCGAGATCGCGTCGGCCAACGCCGACCAGCTCATGGACGCCGCGAAGGAAGAGGCCGACACGATCATCGGTGAGGCCCGCGTCGAGGCCGAGCAGCTCTCCTCCGAGGCCCGTCGCAACGCCGACACCCTGCAGTACGAGTCGCGCAAGCGCGCCGAGCAGCTCGACGTCGAGACCGAGCAGCGCCGCAAGGAGGTCATCGCCAACCTCGAGCGCGAGCGTCAGGAGCTCCAGGCCGAGATCGACCACCTGCGTGCCTACGAGCGCGAGTACCGTGCGCGCCTGAAGGCCTACTTCCAGGAGCAGCTGGCCCAGCTGGAGGGCAGCGCGCCCGTCGCGCCGCAGCAGGGGACTGCGCTCGACGGCAACGAGTGACGCTGCAACCCGCGTTCTGAGTCAACGACGACGGCGCCCGATCCCTCAGGGGATCGGGCGCCGTCGTTCGTGTGTCTGGATCCGGACCTCCACGCCCCCCAGCGACCGTCCGACCGACCGGCCGTCTGCCCGGGCCGCCCGCACCCGACTCTTGTGACGGAGTTCGGCCCGAGGGCGCGCCGGAGGCCGACTCCTGTCACAGGAGTCGGTCCGGGGAGTTCGGGTCGGCGTCGAGGGCCGCAGCCCTCAGGCGCGGCTGAGGCTGACCGAGAGGCCGAGGTCGTCGTCGCGCACGTCGGCGGCGTCGCCGGCCTCGAACGAGACCGCGAGGACCTCCTCGGCGATGCTCGCGCCGTGCTCGCGCAGAGCATCGGCGGTCTCGCCGTCGGCGGCCCACGTGAGCTTGATCCGGTCGGTGATCTCCAGGCCGGCGGCCTTGCGGGCCTCCTGGATCACGCGCACGGCCTCACGGGCCAGGCCGGCGCGGCGCAGCTCGTCGTCGATCGTCAGGTCGAGCGCGACGGTCTCGCCCTGCTCGTTGACGACCGACCAGCCCTCGCGCGGGCGCTCGGTGATGATGACGTCGTCGGCCTCGACCTGCCAGGTCTGGCCGTCCTCGCCAGTGACCGTGGCCTCGCCCGACTCGAGTCGCGCGGCGAGGTCGCCGGCGTCGGCCGCCGCGATCGCCTGGGCGACGACGGGGGTCTGCTTGCCGTAGCGCTTGCCCAGCTGGCGGAAGTTCGCCTTGGCGGAGAACTCCACCAGGTCGGCACCGGCATCGGCCAGCGAACCGAGCTGCTCGATGTTGAGCTCCTCGCAGACCTGGGCGCGCAGGTCGTCGCCGAGCTGCTCGTAGTGGGCTGAGCCGATCAGGGCGCGGCGCAGCGGCTGGCGCGTGCGGACCTTCGCCTCGGCACGCGCGGCGCGCCCCAGCTCGGTCACGCGACGCGCGAGGGAGACCCGCTCGGCGAGCCCCTCGACGCGCAGCGACTCGTCGGCCTGCGGCCAGTCGGCGAGGTGCACCGACGGCGCGGCGTCGGGGTCGACCGGGACGATCACGTCCTGCCACACTCGCTCGGTGACGAACGGCACGAGCGGAGCCATGAGGCGCGTGAGGACGTCGAGGACCTCGTGCAAGGTGGCCAGCGCCGCGGCGTCACCGCGCCAGAAGCGCTTGCGCGAGCGGCGGACGTACCAGTTGGACATCTCGTCGACGAAGGTCGAGATCATCAGGCCGGCGCGCTGGGTGTCGAAGTCCTCCAGGGCGGAGGTCACCTCGCGCACGAGGTCCTGGGTCTGCGACAGCAGCCACCGGTCGAGCACACCGCGCTCGGCGGGCGGAGGCACGTCGGCACCGGCCGGGCTCCAGCCCTCGGCGCGGGCGTACAGCACGTGGAAGGCCACGGTGTTCCAGTACGTCAGCAGGACCTTGCGCACGATCTCGGTGAGGGCGTTGTGGCCGATGCGGCGCGCCGACCACGGCGAGCCCGAGCAGGCCATGAACCACCGCAGCGCGTCGGCTCCGTGATCGTCCATGAGCGGCATGGGCAGCAGGATGTTGCCCAGGTGCTTGCTCATCTTGCGGCCGTCCTCGGCCAGGATGTGGCCCAGGCAGACGACGTTCTCGTAGCTGGACCTGTCGAAGACCAGGGTGCCGATGGCCATCAGCGAGTAGAACCAGCCACGCGTCTGGTCGATCGCCTCGGCGATGTACTGCGCGGGATAGGCGCGCTCGAACTTCTCCTTCGAGCCCTCGACGTGGGGATAGCCCCACTGCGCGAACGGCATCGAGCCGGAGTCGAACCACGCGTCGATGACCTCGGGCACGCGGCGGTAGGTGCCGGGCTCGCCGTCGATCGTGAAGGTCACGTCGTCGATGTAGGGCCGGTGCGGGTCGAGGTCGGACTGGTCGGTGCCGGTCAGCTCCGACAGGTGGGCCAGCGACTCGACGCACACGACCTTGCTCGGGTCGGCGTCATTGCGCCAGATCGGCAGGGGCGTGCCCCAGAACCGGTTGCGCGAGAGCGACCAGTCGATGTTGTTCTGCAGCCAGTCGCCGTAGCGGCCGTGCTTGATGGTCTCGGGGTACCAGTTGGTCTGCTCGTTCTGCGCCAGCAGCTCGTCCTTGCGCGCCGTCGTGCGGATGTACCAGGCCGGCAGCGCGAAGTACATGAGCGGCGTGTGGCAGCGCCAGCAGTGCGGGTAGCTGTGCTCGTAGTCGAGGCCGCGGAACAGCAGGCCGCGCGACTCGAGGTCGGCCACGAGAATGGGGTCGGCCTCCTTGAAGAACGCGCCGCCGACGAGCGGGACGTCGGCTTCGAAGTGGCCGTCGGGCGAGATCGGGTTGACGACGGGCAGGCCGTAGGCCTTGCAGACCGCCATGTCGTCGGCGCCGAACGCGGGGGACTGGTGCACCAGGCCGGTGCCGTCCTCGGTGGTGACGTAGTCGCCGAGCACGACGAAGTGCGCGTCGGGGATCTCGACCAGGTCGAACGGGCGGCGGTAGGTCCAGCGCTCCATGTCGCGGCCGCTGACGCTCTCGACGACCTTCCAGCCCTCGCCGAGGGCGGTGCCGACCAGCGGCTCCGCGACGACGACGCGATCGGTGCCGTCCGTCGCGACGACATAGGTGACGTCGGGGTGCACGGCGACCGCCGTGTTCGAGACGAGGGTCCACGGCGTGGTGGTCCAGACCAGCAGGTCGGTGCCCTCCCAGGGGCCGGAGGTCAGCGGGAAGCGGACGTAGACCGACGGGTCGACGACGGTCTCGTAGCCCTGCGCCAGCTCGTGGTCGGACAGCGTGGTGCCGCACCGGGGGCAGTAGGGGGCGACGCGGTAGTCCTCGACGAGCAGGCCCTTGTCGTGGATCTGCGACAGCGCCCACCACACGCTCTCGATGTAGGAGGCGTCCATCGTGCGGTAGGGGTCGGACATGTCGGTCCAGTACGCCATCCGCTCGGTCATGGCCTCGAACTGGTCGACGTTGCGCAGGACCGACTCGCGGCACCTCGCGTTGAACTCGGCGATGCCGTAGGCCTCGATGTCGGGCTTGCCGTTGAAGCCCAGCTCCTTCTCGACCGCGATCTCCACCGGCAGGCCGTGGCAGTCCCAGCCGGCCTTGCGCTCGACGTAGTAGCCCTGCATCGTCTTGAAGCGCGGGAAGACGTCCTTGAAGACGCGGGCCTCCACGTGGTGGGTGCCAGGCACGCCGTTGGCGGTCGGCGGACCCTCGTAGAAGGTCCAGCGCTCGGCCCCTGCGCGGGTGCTCAGGCTGGCCTCGAAGGTGCCCTGCTCGGCCCACAGATCGAGGATCTCGCGCTCCATCGCCGGGAGGTCGACATGCGCGGGTACGGGGCGGTAGCGCAGCGCGTCACCCGCGGTCCCGGAGGGAGCGGGGGAAGAGTGCACTGCGGGGGCGTTCGGGGCGTCCTGACTCACTCGGCCAATCCTACGGTGGGCCGACTTGCACCCGCCCCGTGGTCGGTCTACTGTCCCGGGCATGCCCCAGACCACATTGGCCGTGCGCGCGGACGAAGAGCCGTGGACCCCCGCCGAGGCCAAGGCCGTGCGCGAGGAACTCATCGAGGACCTCGCCCGGCTCAAGACCGAGCTCGACCATTCCGCCAGGGATCTGCAGGACATCCTGGCCGGTGGCGTCGACGGCGCGGGCAACGACCAGGCCGATGTCGGCTCCAACAGCCTCGAGCGTGACGCCGAGCTGTCGCTCGCGGCGAACCAGCGCGAGCTGCTGCTGCAGACCGAGAAGGCACTGGCCCGCCTCGAGGACGGCACCTACGGCGTCTGCGAGCAGTGTGGCGAGCCGATCGGCAAGCTGCGCCTCATGGCCTTCCCCCGCGCGACGCTCTGCATGGACTGCAAGCGTCGCGAGGAGCGTCGCTGACCATCGTGACCCCGTCCACGGACCCGTCGACCGTGCCCCTCGGCCGTCGCCGGGTCGGCCTGTTCGCCGGCGTGGCCCTCGCGGTGGTGCTGATCGACCAGCTCACCAAGTGGTGGGCCGTCGCGCGCCTCGACGGAGGCGACGCGATCCCCATCCTCGGCGACCTGCTGAGCCTGCGCTTCGTGCTCAATCCCGGGGCCGCGCTGGGTACGGGAGCCGGCTACACCATCGTGCTGAGCCTGATCGCGATCGCGGTCACCGTCACCCTCGTCTTCATCGCCCCCCGGCTGCGCGATCCGTGGTGGGCGGTGGGGCTCGGGCTGTTCCTGGGTGGGGCCGTGGGAAACTTGATCGACCGGCTCTTCCGTGAGCCGTCGTTCCTGCGGGGCCACGTCGTCGACTTCATCGACTACGCCGGGTTCTTCGTCGGGAACGTGGCCGACATCGCCCTGACGGTGGCGGCCGTGGTCATCATCTGGCGGTCGTGGCGGGGTCACCGCTTCGACGGCACCCGGGAGGACTCGTGACATCGGACGACACCACCGAGGTGCGTAGCGTCTACATCCCCGAGGGCCTGGCCGGCGAGCGCGTCGACGTGGCCCTCGCGCGGCTGTTCGGCGTCTCGCGCACCCGGGCCGGCGACCTCGTCGCCGACGGTCTCGTGCTGCTCGACGGCGCGGCGCCGATCAAGTCCGAGCGCGTCGAGCCCGGCGCCCTGATCGAGGCCACCATCCCCGCACCGCGGCGCGCCGTGCTGGTGGCCACCGAGGTCGAGGGCATGTCGATCGTGCACGAGGACGACGACATCGTGGTCGTGGACAAGCCCGTCGGCGTGGCCGCACACCCCGGCGTGGGCTGGGACGGCCCCACCGTCTCGGGTCACCTCGCCGGCGTGGGCGTGCGGATCTCCACCAGTGGCGCCCCCGAGCGCCAGGGCATCGTGCAGCGACTCGACGTCGGCACGAGCGGACTCATGGTGGTGGCGAAGTCCGAGCGCGCGTACACGATCCTCAAGCAGGCGTTCCGCGACCGCACGGTCGACAAGACCTATCACTCGCTCGTGCAGGGCCACCCCGACCCGCACACCGGCACGATCGACGCGCCGATCGCCCGCCACCCCAAGCACGACTTCAAGTTCACGGTGCGCGCCGACGGCCGCGCCAGCGTCACGCACTACGACACGCTCGAGGCGCACCGGTTCGCCTCCTTGCTCGAGATCAAGCTCGAGACGGGCCGCACCCACCAGATTCGCGTGCACATGGCGGCGATCAAGCACCCGTGCGTCGGCGACCCGCTCTACGGAGCCGATCCCGTGCTGGCCAAGCGCGTCGGCCTCGAGCGGCAGTGGCTCCACGCCGTGCGCCTCGGGTTCACCCACCCCGGCACGGGCGAGTGGGTCGAGTACGAGAGCCCGTATCCCGACGACCTCCAGCGCGCGCTGGACGTCGTCCGCGACCTCGACTGAGTTCGACCTCACACGAAACCGCCGTCGGTCGGCGGGAGTGTGACTGCCTCGTGCGGAGGCGGTCCGGCACAATGGGCGCATGAGCCCTGTCGTGCGCCAGTCGGAGAAGTTGAGGGATGTCCTGTACGACATCCGCGGCCCCGTCAGCGCGCGAGCTGCCCAGCTGGAGGCCGAGGGCCACCGGATCCTCAAGCTCAACATCGGCAACCCGCAGCCGTTCGGGTTCGACGCGCCCTCGGAGATCCTCCAGGACGTCATCGCCGGCCTCCCCACCGCGCAGGGGTACTCCGACTCGCGCGGCATCCAGTCCGCGCGCCGCGCGGTGGTGCACCACTACCAGCTCCAGGACGGCTTCCCGGCGATCGACATCGACGACGTCTGGCTCGGCAACGGCGTCAGCGAGCTGATCCAGATCGCCCTGCAGGCCCTGCTCGACAACGGTGACGAGGTGCTGATCCCCTCGCCGGACTACCCGCTGTGGACCGCGGTCACGAACCTCGCCGGCGGACGGCCCGTGCACTACCGGTGCGACGAGGACAACGACTGGAACCCCGACCTCGAGGACCTCGAGTCCAAGATCACCGACCGCACCAAGGTCATCGTCGTGATCAACCCGAACAACCCCACGGGCGCGGTGTACAGCCGCGAGACGCTCACCGCGATCGCCGACCTGGCCCGCAAGCACGACCTGATCCTCATGGCCGACGAGATCTACGACAAGATCCTGTACGACGACGCCGTGCACATCCCCATGGCCAGCGTCGCGCCCGACGTGCTGACCCTGACCTTCAACGGCCTGTCCAAGGCGTATCGGGTGTGCGGCTACCGCGCCGGATGGCTCGTGGTGACCGGCCCGCTGGAGCGCGCCGAGGACTACCTCGAGGGCCTCACGCTGCTGGCCTCGATGCGACTGTGCCCCAACGTGCCGGCGCAGAACGCGATCCAGGTGGCGCTCGGTGGCTACCAGTCGATCAAGGAGCTCATCCTGCC
The DNA here is from genome assembly GCA_040514145.1 of Aeromicrobium sp. Taxonomy (GTDB): domain Bacteria; phylum Actinomycetota; class Actinomycetes; order Propionibacteriales; family Nocardioidaceae; genus Aeromicrobium. The sequence continues at coordinate 7,521 of JBEVDF010000029.1, read as the reverse complement.
CGGCGGGCGCCTGCTCGAGCAGCGCGACACCGCGGTGAACGAGCTGCGGAAGATCCCCGGCGTCAGCGTCGTGGCGCCGCGCGGTGCGCTGTACGCGTTCCCGCGCCTGGACCCCGAGGTGTACCCGATCAAGGACGACCAGCGGTTCGTGCTCGACCTGCTGATGAGCGAGAAGATCCTGCTGACGCAGGGGACGGGCTTCAACTGGCCCGCCCCCGACCACCTGCGGATCGTGACGCTGCCGTGGTCGCGCGATCTCGCCGAGGCCATCCAGCGGATGGGCCACTTCCTCAGCACCTACCGCCAGACCTGAGGCTCCCGTCCCCCCGAGTTCGTGGAGATGCCGGCGGCTTCTCACCGCTGAAGGCAGGAGTCGTCCCGCAAGGGCTTATTTCTGTCCGACCCGTGCTTCATGATCGAAGGATGAGCGACATGATCCGCGCGACCGGACTGGTCAAGCGCTATGGCGACGTCGAGGCCCTCGCCGGCCTGGACCTGACGGTGCCCGAGGGCACCGTCCTGGGACTGCTCGGGCCCAACGGTGCGGGCAAGACCACGGCGGTCCGCATCCTCACCACCTTGCTGATCCCCGACGAGGGCCAGGCCTCCGTGGCCGGGGTCGACGTGCTGGCCGACCCCGACGGGGTGCGCCGGCGCATCGGCCTGTCCGGTCAGTACGCGGCGGTGGACGAGTACCTCACCGGCTACGAGAACCTCGAGATGGTGGGGCGGCTGTACGGGATGAAGGCCAAGGCCGCCGGCGCCCGGGCTCGCGACCTGCTCGCCAGGTTCGGCCTCTCCGACGCGGCCGACCGGCCCTCCAAGACCTACTCGGGCGGCATGCGGCGCCGGCTCGACCTCGCGGGGGCGCTCGTGGCCGAGCCGCCGGTGATCGTCCTCGACGAGCCCACCACGGGCCTCGATCCGCGCAGCCGCCAGCAGATGTGGGAGGTCATCGCCGACCTCGTCGCCTCCGGTGGCACGGTGCTGCTGACCACGCAGTACCTCGAGGAGGCCGACCTGCTGGCCGACAACATCATCGTGATCGACCGCGGCCGCTCCATCGCCGAGGGGACGGCCGACCAGCTCAAGTCGAAGGTCGGTGGCGAGCGGATCGAGGTCGTCGTCGACGATCCGGCGCACGCCCCGCGTGTCCGCGACTTCCTGGCCGAGGTCGCCAAGGGCGACGTGTCCGTGCGCGACCGCGCGCTCTCGGCGGCGGTCAGCGGCTCGGGGGCCGACGACCTCATGCAGGTGCTGGGCAACATCCGGGGCGCCGGCATCGACGTCCTCGACATCGGGCTGCGACGGCCCACCCTCGACGACGTGTTCCTGTCCCTGACCGGTCACCAGGCCGAGGACGAAGCGACCGAGCAGGAGGCGGGACGATGACCATCACCACCGAACGCAGCGCGCCCGTGCGCGTCCTCAGCGACGGGTGGGTGTGCGCCAAGCGCAACCTCATCAAGATCAAGCGGGTCCCCGAGATCATGGTGTTCGTCCTGCTCTCGCCCATCATGTTCGTCCTGTTGTTCGCCTACGTCTTCGGCGGCGCGATCGACGCGGGGCCGGGGTTGGACTACAAGGAGTTCCTCATCGGCGGCATCTTCGCCCAGACCGTGGTCTTCGGTGCCACGTTCTCCGGCGCCGCCATGGCCGAGGACATGCAGAAGGGCTTCATCGACCGGTTCCGCTCGCTGCCGATGGCTCGCTCCGCGGTCCTGATCGGTCGCACGGGGGCCGATGTGGTCTACAACGTGCTGTCGCTGATCATCATGGCGCTCACCGGCCTGGTGGTCGGCTGGCGCGCCCACAACGGCATCCCCAAGATGCTGGCCGCGTTCGCGCTGCTGCTGGTCTTCGCCTATGCGATCAGCTGGATCATGGCCTGGGTGGGCCTCATGGTGCCCAGCGTCGACGTCATCAACAACGCGTCGTTCATGGTGATCATGCCGCTGACGTTCGTCTCGAACGCCTTCGTGCCGACCGAGTCGTTCCCGAGCTTCCTGCAGCCGTTCGTCGAGTGGAACCCGGTCTCGGCGGTCACCCAGGCGGTCCGCGAGCTGTTCGGCAACGTCCCGGACGGTGTGCCGGTGCCCGACGTGTGGAGCCTGCAGAACCCGGTGCTGTACACGTTGCTGTGGATCGTCATCTTCCTGGTCGTGTTCGTGCCCCTGTCGGTGCGGGCCTACCAGCGGGCCTCCACCAAGTAGCGCATCGGGGAGGACTCCCGCGCGGGCGTGCCCTACCGAACTCCGGCGGGGCGCTCACGTAGGCTGGAGTCCTTCCCCGACCCCTCGGCTGCCGGCTTCTCTGGCGGCCCGACACCTGTCCCCGGGCGGGGAAACGACGACGTAGCGGAGGCCGACGGCGACCATGGCGAGTGATTCGAGCTTCGTGCACCTGCACGTCCACACGGAGTACTCGATGCTCGACGGACACTCGTTGCTGGACGGGATGTTCGCGCGCACCGCCGAGCAGCAGATGCCGGCGATCGCGATGACCGACCACGGCAACGTGCACGGCGCCTACGACTTCTGGAACACCGCCCGCAAGCACGGCGTCAAGCCGATCATCGGCCTGGAGGCCTATCTCACCCCCGGCACGCACCGCAGCGAGAAGAAGCGCGTGCGCTGGGGCCGGGGCAACGCGGCCGAGGAGGGCGGCGACGACGTCGCCGGCGGTGGCGCCTACACCCACATGACGATGTGGGCGTCCACCACCGAGGGCATGCACAACCTGTTCCGGCTGTCGTCGCTGTCCAGCCTCGAGGGCTACTACTACAAGCCGCGCGCCGACCGTGAGCTGCTGGAGACCTACTCCAACGGACTGATCGCCACCACCGGCTGCCCGTCGGGCGCGGTGCAGACACGGTTGCGTCTCGGGCAGTACGAGGAGGCCCGGCGCGAGGCCGCCGAGCTGCAGGAGATCTTCGGCAAGGAGAACTTCTTCCTCGAGCTGATGGACCATGACATCTCCGTCGAGCGCCGGGTCCGCGACGACCTGCTGCGTCTCGGGCGTGAGCTCGGCATCCCGCCGGTCGCCACCAACGACTCGCACTACACGCACCCGCAGGACGCAGCGGCCCACGACGCGCTCATCTGCGTCGCCTCCGGCAAGCGCATCAGCGACGAGAAGCGCCTGCGCTTCGACGGCGGCGGCTACTACATCAAGTCCGCCGCCGAGATGCGCTCCCTCTGGGAGGACAAGCACGGCATGAAGGAGGCGTGTGACAACACGCTCCTGATCGCCGAGCGCTGCGACGTCGAGTTCACCGAGTCCACCGGCGGCTACATGGCCCGCGCCGACGTGCCGGCCGGGGAGACCGAGGAGTCCTGGTTCCGCCAGGAGGTCTGGCGCGGGATCGAGTCGCGGTACGGCGCCGACTTCTCCGACGACGTGCGCGCCCGCACCGAGATGGAGCTCGAGGTCATCGCGCAGAAGGGGTACTGCGGCTACTACCTCGTGGTCGCCGACTTCATCGGCTGGTCCAAGGACAACGGCATCCGCGTGGGTCCGGGCCGTGGATCGGGCGCCGGCTCGATCGCGGCCTACGCGCTGCGCATCACCGACCTGTGCCCCCTGCAGAACGGCCTGATCTTCGAGCGCTTCCTCAACCCCGAGCGCCCCTCGATGCCCGACTTCGACATCGACTTCGACGAGCGTCGCCGCGGCGAGGTCATCCAGTACGTCACCCAGAAGTACGGCACCGACAAGGTCGCCCAGATCGCCACCTTCGGCCGGCTCAAGTCCAAGGCCGCGGTCAAGGACGCCAGCCGCATCCTGGACTACCCGTTCGCGATGGGCGACAAGATCACCAAGGCGATGCCCGCCGACGTCATGGGCAAGGGCGTGAAGCTCGCGGACATCTTCGACGAGTCGCACAGCCGCTACAACGACGGCAAGGACTTCCGCGACCTGCACGCGAACGACCCCGACGTGCGCAAGGTCTACGACATCGCGCTCGGCCTCGAGGGCCAGATCCGCAACTGGGGCGTGCACGCCGCCGGCGTGATCATGAGCAGCGATCCGCTCCTGGACATCGTGCCGATCATGAAGCGCGAGGCCGACGGCTCGGTCATCACGCAGTTCGACTACCCGATGTGCGAGTCGCTCGGCCTGGTCAAGATGGACTTCCTGGGCCTGCGCAACCTCACGGTCCTCAACGACGCGATCGAGAACATCAAGGCCAACCGCGACGTCGACCTCGTCCTCGAGGACCTGACGTTCGACGACCCCGAGGCGTACGCGCTGCTGTGCCGCGGCGACACGCTCGGCGTCTTCCAGCTCGACTCGCCGCCGATCCGCCAGCTGCTCAAGCAGATGCAGCCGGACAACTTCGAGGACATCAGCGCCGTCATCGCGCTGTACCGTCCCGGTCCGATGGGCGCGGACAGCCACACGAACTACGCCAAGCGCAAGAACGGCCGCCAGGAGATCGACTACATCCATCCTGAGCTCACCGAGGCGCTCAAGCCGATCCTGGGCACGACCTACGGGTTGATCGTGTACCAGGAGCAGGTCATGGAGATCGCCCAGGTGCTGGCCGGGTACTCGCTCGGACAGGCCGACAACCTGCGTCGTGCCATGGGCAAGAAGAAGCGCGAGGTGCTCCAGCAGGAGTTCGTCGGCTTCGAGGCCGGCATGGTCGAGCGCGGGTTCTCCACGGCGGCCGTCAAGACGCTGTGGGAGATCCTCGTCCCGTTCGCCGACTACGCGTTCAACAAGGCGCACTCGGCCTCGTACGGCGTCATCAGCTACTGGACCGCCTACCTCAAGGCCCGCTACCCGGCCGAGTACATGGCGGCGCTGCTGACCAGCGTCAAGGACGACAAGGACAAGTCGGCGCTCTACCTGGCCGAGTGCCGGCGCCTGGGCATCAAGGTGCTGCCGCCCGACGTCAACGACTCGGTGGCGAACTTCGCCTCGGTCGGTCCCGACATCCGCTTCGGCCTCACCGCCGTGCGCAACGTCGGCGCCAACGTCGTGGCCGGGATCATCGAGGCGCGCGAGACCAAGGGCGCGTTCACCGACTTCGCCGACTTCCTCGACAAGGTCCCCACGCAGGTGTGCAACAAGCGCGTGCTGGACTCGCTGATCAAGTCCGGTGCCTTCGACTCGCTCGGGCACGGCCGACGCGCGCTGGCCTCGATCGCCGAGGAGGCGGTCGACCAGTACATCGACATCAAGCGCAACGCCGCGATCGGCCAGGACTCGCTGTTCGGCGCCTTCGAGGAGGAGTTCGACGGGCTCGGCATCACGGTGCCGGACATCGCCGACTGGGAGAAGACCCAGAAGCTCGCGTTCGAGCGCGACATGCTCGGCCTCTACGTGTCCGACCACCCGCTCGGCGGACTCGAGCACGTGTTGGCGGCCAACTCCGACGCCTCGATCGGCACGTTGCTCGACGGCGACCGCCCCGACGGCGACGTGCTGAAGCTCTGCGGCCTGGTCACCAGCGTCCAGCGGCGGATGAGCAAGAAGGGCGACACCTGGGCCACGATCACCCTCGAGGACCTCGAGGGCTCGGTCGACATCGCGGTGTTCCCCGCGGCCTACAACCTCGCGGCCTCCGTGCTCACCCAGGACTCGCTCGTCGTGGCGAAGGTCCGCGTGCGCCGCAACGACGAGGGCATGGACCTGTCGGCCAACGAGGTCACCCGCCCGGCGATCGGGGAGGGGCGCACCGACCAGCCGCTCGTCGTCAGCCTGGCCGCCTCGCGGTGCACGCTCGACACGATCAACGCGTTCAAGCAGGTGCTCGGGGCGCACCCGGGCGTCACCGAGGTGCACCTCAGGCTCTCCGGCCAGGGCAAGACCACCACGATGCGCCTCGACCAGGGCCTGCGGGTGTCCACCACGTCGTCGCTGTTCGCCGACCTGAAGGAACTGCTCGGACCGGGGTGCCTCGCGTGAACCGCACGTCGCGGATGCTGCTGGCGGTCGTCGCCGGCGGGATCCCCGCGGCGCTCGTGTGGTGGGCGTTCGGGCGGCCGTCCCGCTGGTTGGCCACCGAGCGCGGCCTCGTGCTGACCGAGGTCAACGCCACCGGCAGCTTCCAGGTCGTGGCGGTGTTCGTGATCGTCGGGATCGTCTTCGGCGTCCTCGCGGGCGTCGCCGTCCACCGGCTCACCCGGCCCGGCCGGTGGGAGACCGTCGTGGGGCTCGCGGCGGCCGCCTCCGCCGCGGCGCTGGTGTGCTGGCGGCTGGGGATCTGGCTCGGACCGCCGCCGCCGGAGGAGGTCACGGGCCTGAAGGTGGGGGACGAGGTGTCCGCCCAGTTCGCGGTCGACGGGATCGTCCCGTTCCTGGTGTGGCCGCTCGTGGCGGTGCTGAGCTACACGATCGCGTACTACCTCAGCACCGACGGGGTGCAGGAGCGCGACGACGCCGCGGACGAGGTCAGCGAGCGATCCGAGCCGTGACGGCCCGGGTCTGAGCCACCAGGTCGTCGGGCGAGATCTCCAGGTCGAGGCCGCGCCGGCCTCCCGACACGAACACCGTGGAATGGGTCAGCGCGCTGGCATCGACCACGGTGCGGTGCAGGCGCCGCTGCCCGAACGGGCTGATCCCACCCAGCACGTAGCCGGTGGCACGCTGCGCGGCCGCCGCGTCGGCCAGCTGGGCGCGCTTGCCGTTCAGGGCCGACGCCACGCGCTTGAGGTCGAGGCTTCCTGAGACGGGGACGACCGCCACGGCCAACGTGCCGTCGACGTCGATCATCAGCGTCTTGAAGACCCGCGCCGGCTCCAGACCGAGTGCCTCGGCAGCCTCGTGCCCGTAGGAGCGGGACCGCGGGTCGTGCTCGTAGGCGTGAGCCGTGACAGTCACGCCCGCGCGGTGCAGTGCCGCGAGTGCCGGGGTCGCGTCGCCGACGTTCTTGTTGACCACCTGCGTGAGGTTACCGCCGTCGAGGGTCGAGTTTCCCCGATTCCGGGGGTTTTCGTCAGTCGCGTTCGAGCGTGGCACGCACGGCGAGCCCGAGCAGCAGGGCCCAGAAGGCGGCGCCGACCGACAGCAGGGAGACGCCCGAGGCGGCGAACAGGAACGTCAGCCCGGCGCTGGTGCGGTGGCGCTCGTGCGCGAACGCCCCCTGCAGCGAGGCGACGAGGGCCCCGATCAGGGCGAGCCCGGCCACGGCCTCGATGATGCCCGCAGGCGCGACGTCGGCCAGGGCGACGACCAGTCCGGCGGCGCCGGCGATCACCAGGTAGCCGACACCGGCCGAGGCGGCGGCCACCCAGCGTCGTTCGCGCGGCCCGGCCTCCTCGCCGGCCGCGAGTGCGGCCGACAGGGCCGCGAGGTTCATCGCGTGGCCGCCGAAGGGCGCGACGACCGCGGTGCCGATCCCGGTCGACACCACGGACGATCGCCACGGCACGGTGAAGCCGAAGCTGCGCAACACGGCGGCTCCCGGCAGGTTCTGCGAGGCCATCGTGACGACCGTGAGCGGCAGCGCGATGCCGACGATCGCCGGCCACGTCCACGTCGGGGTGGTCCATTCCAGGTGGGGCACGAGCG
>JBEVDF010000299.1:0-25182 GCA_040514145.1 Aeromicrobium sp. | reverse complement strand
CGGCCGGCGGGCTGGGAGCCCGGCTCGTCGTCGCCGGAAGGCAGCAGGCGATCCAGGCCGATGGCCGCGACGAGGGCCACCAAGAAGCCGACGATGGAGTTCGCGCGGCCGATCCTGTTGGTGTCGAACCCGGGCAGCGTCTGCAGCAGGTCCAGCGGTGCCCCACCGAACCAGGTCAGCCAGACCCAGGCGGCCAAGAGGAGCGACATGAGCGCGACGACCCCGGGACGGACCCGGGCGCTGCGGCCCAGCACGAGGAGCGTCAGCAGCAGGAGCACCGCACCGACCCCGACGAAGGCGATGCCCTCGATCGGGTTCGTGCTGCTCCAGCGCTCGTTGTCGACGCACGTGCCCCACGCGCCCGGCGCCACCGACGTCACGAGCAGCTCGGTTGGGTTCGCGTCGCGCGGCTCACGCCCGGCCAGGACGGACTGCAGGTTCATCACGAAGGGCAGGATCTGGACCGCGGCCAGCGCCACGCCCAGGACCACACCGCCCGCCGCACCGGCGTACGCCAGGACCGTCGCGCGGGTGCCCTCCTGGCGCCACCCCAGCACCAACACGTAGACGGCGCCCGTCGTCAGGGCGAAGAGCGTGACCGCCGGGAAGCCGCCCAGCAGCATGCTGGCCACGATCAAGCCGACCCAGGCGACGTCGCGGGCCCGGCGCTCGACCACGACCCGGTCCAACGCCCACAGCAGCAGGGGGATGAAGACGGCCACCCGGGTGTGGGGCCAGTTCGTCCACATCAGCATGAAGCCGGAGGTGAAGAACACGAACGCGGCGAGCAGGCCCGCGCTGCGGCGCACGCCCCAGCGGCCGAGCAGAGCGACCATCCCCACCACCACGATGACCAGCTCGGTGAGCTTCACCCACGCCGGCGCGACGTGGGCCGGCAGCACCCAGAACGGCCAGGTGACGGGGCTGAGCACCGTGTGGTTCGGCAGCGACGCCATGGGGGCGCCGCCGACCTCGTAGGGCGTCCAGGTGGGCCACACCCCGTGGCGGGCCGACTCGACGGTGTTGACGATCGCGGGGTACAGGGCGTCGAACGTGTCGCCGCGGCACCACATCGCGCCGGCCGGGACCGCTCCGGTCGCGGTGAAGGGCCAGTACGCCTGGAGCAAGTCCACGTCCAGGAAGACCCCGATGCCGAACAGGGCCGGGCCGAACGTCAGCGCGACGAGCGCGATGAAGCCGACCACGACGACGGCGCGCGTGACGCGCTCCATCGGGGTCGCGCCGGTCCGCTCGCGCGACCTCGTCTCCCTCATGTGTGCTCCCACGACCTGCTCGGCTGGACTTCCCTCTGCGCAGTGATGCATGGAGGCTCGGCAGTGTCCCCCAGCAGTTATGATGACGTGGCCGACACGACAGGGGGACGCGCGGGTGCATTCAGAGGTGGACGAGGACTCCGAACTACGGTCAGAGCTCGAGCGGTGCCGCCGCGAACTCGCCTCCGCCCGGGAGCAGCACGAGACCTGTGCCGAGCGTGAGGCCGAGTACGACCGCGCCTTGGAGCAGTCCCTCGAGATCTCCCGTGTCCTCGACGCCCGGCTGACCGCCGAGGAGACCGTGACGAGCGGTCCGAAGGGCTGGCTGAAGCGCCGGATCCTGCCCAACGCGGCCACGAGCGAGGAGATCGCGGACGCCCGCGAGCTGCGCGCCTCCGCCCTGTTCGACGGCCCCTGGTACCTGCGGGCCTACCCCGAGGTCGTCGCCACCGGCCTGAGCCCCGCGCTGCACTACCTGCGCCGGGGCGCCACCGAGGGCAAGGACCCCGGACCGGAGTTCAGCACCAGGCGCTACCTCGCGAAGCACCCGCTCGTGGCACGCACGAAGGCCAATCCCCTCCTCAACCACCTCCGCACCCACCAGTGACCGCCGCCGACCTCGCCGCGCTCGAGACGATGTCCGAACGCGACAGACTCGAGGCCGAGATGGCCGCCGCCGCCCCGTTCTTCGACGAGGCGTACTACGCGCGCTCCCTGCCCGAGCTGCCCGACACGATCGACGACCTGCTCGAGCACTTCTGCACCGCGGGCTGGAAGCAGCTGCGCAAGCCGAACCCCGACTTCGACGTGTGGTGGTACTGGGCCAACCACCTGGACCCGGCCGACGACACGATCAACCCGCTCGTCCACTACGCCCTCGTCGGCCGCGAGGCGGGCCTGTCCACCCGACCGACGAGCACGTCGTCCGGACCGGGCGCGGTCCTGCCCACCGACCGGCCGGTGCGTCGCGCGACCCTGTTCGCCGGGTTCGACGCCGAGGGGGTCGTCGACGAGGCCGTCCTGATCCTGCTGCGCGAGCTGGCCCGCTTCAGCGACGTCTTCTGCCTCTTCGACGGGTACCTCCCCGAGTCCGAGCTGGCCAAGCTGCGGGAGGTCGCGCAGGAGGCCTGGGCGATCCGGCACGGCGCCTACGACTTCGGCTCCTACGCGATGCTCGCCCGCGACCTCGTGGGCTGGGAGCGGCTCGAGGAGTACGACGAGGTCCTGTTCGTCAACGACTCGTCGTACCTCGTGCGACCGCTCGACGCGGTGTTCGAGCGGATGGACGCCCAGGCCTGCGACTGGTGGGGACTGCAGGCCACGAAGGGCATCGCGATGACGCGCCACGTCCCCGAGAACGGGTTCCCCGACCCGATCCCGCTCGCGACCGTCCACGACGAGCTCCTCGACCGGTTCGAGGACGCCGTGACGTACGACTTCCTGGTCGGCTCCTACTTCCTCGCGTTCAGGCGCCCCGTGCTCGACAGCCCGGTCTTTCGCAGGTTCGTCGACAGCATCACGGCGCAGCGCTCGAAGCTCCTGGTCATCCAGAAGTACGAGATCGGCCTGACCCACCTGCTGATCGGTCACGGCCACCGATTCTCCACGTTCGCCCCGAACCTCTATCCCTTCCACCCGATCTTCACGCCCTGGGCGTTCCACCTGATCGGTGAGGGCTTTCCCGTGCTGAAGCGCTTCCTGCTCTACCAGAACCACTACGACGTGCCCGAGATCTCGCGCTGGAAGGAGCGCCTCCTCGAGGTCGCGCCCGACGCGCCCGTGGACGTGCTCGAGCAGAACCTGCTGCGCACGGCCCCGGACGACCGGCTGCAGCGCAGCTTCTCCATCCGGACGGGCCCGGACGGCGAGGTCGTCGTCCCCACGCCGATGACGCCCCGCCAGTTCAAGAAGGCCGATCTCGCGGCGCCGAGGCGGCCCGACCGCTGGGTGTTCGTCGTCGATCCCGCCACCGGGGTCCTGCCGGACAACAGCCGCGCGATCCTCGATCTCGTGGGTGCCGACCCCGAGATCGAGAAGGTCGTCCTCACTCGCTCGGTGCGGCTCGACGTGCCGGGGCGCAACGTGGTCCCGATCCCCGCCCGCAGCCCGCAGGGGCGCGAGGCGCTGTTGGGCGCCGGCGTCATCTTCGTGAAGGAGCGGCCGTACCGCACGCTCGGCCTCGCCGGCCTGCCCGAGCGCCACGTCGTCGTCGCGGTGCGCGAGGGACTGTCGATCTCCGCCACGGCACGGATGCTCAAGCCGGCGGCCCACCCCGGCGACGCCCACCCCTCCGACACCGGGCCGCTCGAGATGCTGCACGCGATCCCCCGCCAGTCGATCACCGGGCTGCTGACGGCGTCGGCCGTCGATCGCGCGGCGACACTCGCGGCCCACTGGCCCGCCCGGTTCACCGAGGCGTGGCTGACCGGCATCCCCGCCCACGACCACCTCCTCACCGAGGAGCCTCCCCCCGAGGTGGCGGCGCAGGAGCAGGGCGTCCGCGACCTCCTCGGTGGACGGCGCCTCGTGCTCCTGGCCACCACGCGCCGGTCCTCCACCGGCACGGCGAAGCCGTACCCGTACACGCCCCGTGAGATCGACGCGCTCGTCACGTGGGCGCAGGCGAACGACGCGGTGTGGGGCGTCCGCGACCCGCGCGGCGACCTGGAGCGCGCCTACCTGCGGAGGTTCTCCGGCGCCGCCCTCGACCTGTCGGCGCACCGGTTCCCCAGCACCCAGGCCGTGCTGCGGGCCACCGACGTCCTGGTGACCGACCACGACGGCATCGGGCTCGACTACATGACCACCGGCCGGCCCGTCGTCAGCTTCGCGCACGATCTCGACGACATCGCCGACTCGCTGCTGTTCGACCTGGACCACCTCTTCCCCGGCCCGGTCTGCCGCGACTTCGACGCCTTCTACGAGGCGCTCTCGCACGTCTTCGACGCCGGCGAGCCCTCGCGGCGCTACCTGCGCACCCGCGATCTGCTGATCGACCACCTCGACGGCCGGAACACCGCCCGCGCCGTCGAGCGCGTGCGGGCCGAACTCGAAGGAGGTGCCGCATGACCCACGACGAGTTCGTCGTCGCCTGGCTGGCCTTCGCGGCGCGCTGGGGCGACGCCCGGAGCGAGTCCCCCGAGGCCGCGCAGGCACTGCTCGACGGCGTGCTCGCGTCGGGGCTCTCCCCGGTGCCGGACACCGCGCGCCCCGCCTCCGACGAGGTCCTGCTCGAGTGCGAGATCGCCCTGGTCAAGCGCGCCAAGGCGCTCGACGTGAAGGCCTACCGACGGGCCCAGCCCCTGGCCCGGCGCGCCCAGACCGGGCCGTACAAGCACTTCTGCAGCACCGGCTGGCAGCAGCTGATCAACCCGCGGATCGACTTCGACCTGTGGTGGTACTGGAACGAGCACCTCGACCCGAACCGGTACGACGTCAACCCGCTCGTCCACCACCTCGTGGCGGGGCGCCACGAGGGCCTGGCCACCCTCCCGCCGGCCCACGAGGTCCGCACGCCCACGTCGTTCGCTCCCGGCGACGAGGTCCGTCGGGTCTGCCTCTTCGTGGGGTACGACCCCGACGGCATCGTCGACGACCACGTCGTCGCCTACGTCACCGAGCTGTCGCGGCATGCCGACGTCTACTACCTGGCCGACTCCACGATGGCGCCCGGCGAGCTGGAGAAGCTCGCGGACGTCACCCGCGGCGCCTGGGCCATCCGTCACGGGCGCTACGACTTCGGCTCGTGGTCGATGCTCGCGCAGGACCTCGTGGGCTGGGATGTCCTGGAGACGTACGACGAGGTCGTGTTCGCCAACGACAGTGCCTACCTGCTGCGCCCGCTCGACGACGTGTTCGCCCGGATGGACGCCACCGCCGCCGACTGGTGGGGCCTGCACGCCACCAAGCGCCCCTACAGCCGCGACCTCGGCGACGACGCTCCCCTGCCCCTGGCAGAGGCGAAGCAGCGGTGGCGCGTCGCCAACGAGATCGACCCGGTCGACCACCTGCACCTGAGCTCGTACTTCCTCGTGTTCCGCCGCCCGGTGGTCGCCGACCCGGGCTTCCGCGCGCGGATCGAGTCGGTCCGGCGCCAGATGAAGAAGCCGCTGGTCATCCTCAAGTACGAGATCGGCCTGAGCCGGTACCTGCTGACCAGCGGGTTCGATTTCGCGACCATCGTCGACGGCCTGTATCCCTACCTGCCGGCCTACACCACCGACTACTGGGACGTCGTCGCCCAGGGGTTCCCGCTGCTCAAGCGCAACCTGATCTCGGAGAACCCCCGGCGGATGCCCGACCTCGTCGAGTGGAAGCAGCGGATCCTCGCCCTCGTGCCGGACGCCGACGTGGAGTCCTTCGAGCGCAACCTGCTGCGGGTCAGCGCGGACGACCGCCTGAGGCACAGTCTCTCGATCAGGACGCGCCCCGACGGGACCGTCGACTATCACGAGCCCTGGTCATGGGCCCGCTTCCGCACCGAGGACCGCTGGGCGCCCAAGTTCGACCACTGGTGGGCGTTCCCCGTCTGCGCCTACGACCACACACTCTCGGGCAACGAGCGCGCCCTGTTCGACGAGGTCGCCCACGACCCCTCGATCAAGAAGATCATCCTGACCCGATCGCGCCGGATCGACCTGCCCGGCGAGAACGTCGTGACCGTCCCGCTGATGAGCCGCGAGGGCCAGCACCACCTGGTGAGGTCGCGACAGATCTTCGTCAAGCACGGCCCCCGGATCAACGCGCACTGGCCGGTCTCCCCGATCACCCACAACTTCGTCAACCTGTGGCACGGGATCCCGCTCAAGCGGTTCGGATCGGCCCTGATCGACCCGCCGCCCGAGCTGGAGAGGGCCGAGGGCCGCGAGCACGCGGCCACCCGCGCCGTGGTGACCTCGAGCCGGCTGGACTCCCTCACCATGCGGTCCGCGTTCTGGCCGCTGACCTACGCCGACATGTGGCCGACCGGGCTGCCCCGCAACGACTACATCCGGTGCGCTCCCGAGCGGCTGCCGGCCGACCTCGCCGAGGCCACGCGCCGGCTGGAGGCCGACGTCGACGGGCGGAATCTCGTGCTGTTCCTGCCGACCTTCAAGGACGCTCAGGACGAGGCCTACTACCGGTTCAGCCCCGAGGAGCTCGCGTGGCTCCAGGACTGGATGTACCGCCACAACGCGGTGCTCGGCGTGCGCGAGCACATGGCCGACTCCGCCAAGACGTACTGGCACCAGCTGGCTCCACTCGGGGCCATCGACGTCTCGAGCCGGCGCTATCCCGACCTCGAGGTCCTCTACCGCGGCGCCGCCGGCCTGATCAGCGACTACTCCAGCTGCCTCGTCGACTTCATGCTGACCGGACACCCCGTGGCCAGCTTCGCCTACGACCTGGAGCGATACTCCCGGCAGGAGCGCGGCCTGTTCTATGATCTGAGCCAGGTTCTTCCCGGGCCCGTCTGTGAGACCTTCGACGACCTCGCCGCGGCGCTCGACGGATTCTTCGATCCGCTGACGCCCGAGCAGGAGGAGGACTACGCCTGGCGCCGTCGGCTCTTCTTCGACCACGTCGACGATCGGGCCTCCGCTCGCGTCGTGGCCCGGGTGAAGTCCCTGTACGGCAGCTGACCCCCGTACGACTGTCGAACAGAGAGCTGGCCCGCATGTCCCACTACGCCGTCGAGATCGACCCGACGAACCTGAACACCAGCCATGCCCAGGTGATCGATCTGATCGGCGACGCCCACCACGTCCTGGACGTGGGCTGCTGGGCCGGGGACCTCGGCCGGGTGCTGATCGACCGCGGGTGTCGCGTGAGCGGATTCGAGCTCGACGCCGAGGCCGCCGCGATCGCCGCGGAGCACCTGGAGTCGGTCGTCGTGGGCGACCTGGATGCCGCTCCCCTCAGCGGGCACTTCGAGGCCGGGACCTTCGACGCGATCATCTTCGCCGACGTGCTCGAGCACGTCATGGATCCCGTCGGCGTCCTCGCCGACAGCGCGCGCCTGCTGGCGCCCGGCGGCCGCATCGTCATCTCCATCCCGAACGTCACGCACGGGTCGCTGCGGCTCGCGCTGCTGCAGGGTCGTTGGCGCACGACCGACACCGGCCTGCTCGATCGCACCCACATCCGCTTCTACTCGCGCGAGGGCCTGCTGCAGATGGTCGCCGACGCGGGCCTGGTGACCGAGGCGCTCCGCGGCACCACCGCCGACCCCCTGGGCGTCGAGGTGGACGTGGACCCCCACGACCTGCCGCCCGGCACCCTGGCGTGGGTGCGCACCCAGCCCGACGCGATGGTCTACCAGTTCCAGCTCGCCGTACGGCCCCCGCGCGAGGGCGAGGAGCCCACCGTGCCCGAGCTCGTCGTCGGGACGGACCCGCGCTGGGTACGACCCGGCCCAGCGGCCGAGCGGGTCATGACGGCGGCCTGGCGCGCCGAGCTGGTCGAGCGCGACCGCATCATCGGGCTCGAGAGCGCGGCCGACGCGGCCACGGCGGAGACGCGACGGCTGCAGGGGATGGTCAAGCGCCTGCGCGAGCAGATCCGAGAGCTCGAGCAGAAGAAGGCAGTGCCCGCGCGCACCTCAGGCGCGCTCCGGCGCACGGCCGGCCGCGTCCGGCGACGACTGCGCCGTCGCTGAGGCGGGGCGTCAGCGCACGTTGTTGGAGTAGCGCTCGCGGACCGTCTTGCGCGCGCCCCACCGCTGCTCGAGCCGCGCGAACTCCCACGGCCGCACGGCGTTGTCGCGGGTCACGGACTCGAAGTGCCACAGCTGCACCTCGTGCAGCCACAGGGACCGCAGGCCGGCGCGGGTGATCTTCAGGCCGAAGTCGACGTCGTTGAAGTTCATCGGGAACCGCTCGCTGAAGCCACCCACCGCCTCGAACACCTCGCGCCGGACGGCCACGCATGCTCCCGTCAGCGCCGTGACCTCACGGTTGACCTGTAGCTCGCCCAGCTCGCCGGGGGCGTCCGCGGCCGCGGTGCGGTACGGGTCGGACAGGAAGCCGCTGCCGTAGCGGACGCCGCCGTGCTGGACCGTACCGTCCTCGAAGAACAGCTTGGCGCCCGTGGCGCCGACCCCGGGCTCGCGCAGCGGCGCGATGAGCGTCTCGATCACCTGGTCGCTGCGCGCGGCCATGTCGTCGTTGAGGAACACCAGCACGTCTCCGGCCGCGTAGGCCGCACCGACGTTGCACTTCGCACTGAAGTTGAACTTCCCGGGGAAGACGACGAGCCGGATCCGCAGGCCGTGGCTGTCGCGCAGCGCGCGGAGCTCCTCGAGCACCGCCTCGGGCGTGGGCCGGTCGTAGACGATCACGAACTCCAGGTCGGTGTGGCGCGTGTGCTCGGCCACGGTGCGCACGGTCTCGGTGACGAGCGTGCGACGGGACCCCCAGACCTCCCCGGACGTGCCGATCGTCGGGATGATGATCGAGGTGGGCGTGGTGATGTCGGGGGCACGGACGATGCGCAGCAGTCCGGGCGTGTCCGCCACCGACACCGTCGCCTCGATCCCGACGCGGTCGAGGTGGTCGCGCACGACGGGAACCGCATCGGCGGCCTCGTGCTCGGCGCCCCCGTTCCGGCGGTAGAGGACGCGCCGCAGGTGGCGCACCCCGCCGCCGCGCTCGCTGACCCGCAGGAGCGCGTCGAGGCCGGCGGCGGGGCCGCTGTCGGGACCGAAGCCGCCCCCGGCCAACAACGAGCTGCGACGCAGGACGCTGAGCCGTCCGACGTAGGCGTGGTGCAGCAGGCGCTCGGGCGACCAGTCGGGCTTGAAGTACGGGGTGCGGCCCGAGCCCTCGACCGCCGGCTCGTCGTGGTCGGTGTAGACCACGTCGAGATCGGCTCCCCCGGCCTCGATCGCCTTCGCCACGACCTGGAGCGCCGTGGACGTCAGCTCGTCGCCGAGGTCCAGCAGGCCGACGAAGTCGCCGGTCGCGGCCTCCAGTGCGGCGGCCGGGCCGGCGGCCGACTCCACCACGACGATCCGCGGCTCGGACGCGGCCGCCTCACGGAGCACGCCGGCGACCTCGGGCGATGCGCCGGGGCCGAGGACCACCACCCACTCCCAGCCCTTCTGGCGCTGGGCGCGCACGGACGCCGCCGTGAGGTCGAAGGCCTCTCGGCTCGCGTCCTCGACGGTGGTCAGAAGTGAGATCCGCGGCGCCGTCACGCCATCGCCTGCATCCACGCCGCGAGCCTACTGAACCCACGCCGCGGATTCACGGGGCGATCAGTCGATCTCGCGCTTGAGGATCTTGCCCGTGGCGGTCATCGGCAGCGCGTCGCGGAACTCCACGATGCGCGGGTACTTGTACTGGGCGAACTGGCCCTTGGCCCACTCGCGCAGCTCGGCCTCGGTGGTGGGATCGTCGGCGTTCTTGACCACGACCGCCTTGATCTCCTCGCCGTGCGACTCGTGCGGGACGCCGATGACGGCGACCAGCGAGACCGCGGGGTGCGTCATCAGCACCTCCTCGAGCTCGCGCGGGTACACGTTGTAGCCGCCGCGGATGATCATGTCCTTGCTGCGGTCGACGATGTAGAAGTAGCCGTCGTCGTCCTTGCGCGCGAGGTCGCCGGTGCGGAACCACTCGCCCTGGATCGTCTCGGCGGTGGCCGCGGGGCGGTTGTAGTAGCCCTTCATGATGCCGTGGCCCTTGATGGCGATCTCGCCGATCGTCTCGGGGTCGTGCGGGACGTCGCTCCAGTCGTCGTTGATGAGCTTCATCTCGACACCCTCGACCGGGCGGCCGATCGAGCCGACGCGCACCGCCTCGCCGCGCACACCGAAGGAGGCGACCGGCGACGTCTCGGACAGGCCGTAGCCCTCCTGGATGACGATGCCGAACTTCTCCTCGAACTGGCGGTGGATGTCGGCCGGGAGCGCGGCGCCACCGGAGGCGGCCGTGCGCATGTTCTTGGCGATCGACTCGACGTCGACGCCACCGTCGGACGCGGCGAGGGCCTGCAGCAGGCCCCAGTACATCGTCGGGACGCCGGCGAAGAACGTGATCTTCTCCTTGAGCAGCAGCGCCATCGCGGCATCGGGCTCGAAGCGCGGCAGGTAGACGATCGTGCCGCCGTAGAGGAACGCGCCGTTCTGGATCACCGTCTGGCCGAAGATGTGGAACAGCGGCAGGACCGCCAGGTACGTGTCGGGGTCGTTCTCGTCGGCGCCGAACAGCGAGCTGCCGAGGCCGGCGTTCGCACGCAGGTTGCGGTGCATCAGCTCGGCGCCCTTGGGCTGGCCGGTGGTGCCCGACGTGTAGAGGATGACGGCGGTGTCGTCGTCGTCGCGCTCGACGGTGGTGAACTCGGGCGACTGCTTCGCCACGAGCGGGCCGTAGAACTCCGGCGCCTCCATCGGCTCGGGCGCGGCCGAGTCTAGCTTGATGAGGAAGAAGTCCTTGCAGCCCTCGACCTGGTTGAAGCCCGCCCACGCGCGATCGCCGATCGGCAGGTCGGGCGTGCCCTCGAACGCGATGAAGGCCACCGCGTCGGAGTCGTCGAGGTGGTAGGCGACCTCACGCTCGGACAGCAGCACGTTCAGCGGGACCACCGACGCGCCGGCCTTGAGGATGCCGAAGTAGGCGATCGTGAAGTACGGCAGGTTCGGGATCGAGATCGCGACCTTGTCGCCGGGCTTGATCCCCCGCGAGACCAGCAGGTTCGCGACCTGGTTGGCAGCACCGTTCACCTGCGCGTAGCTCAGGCGCGTGTCGCCGAAGACGATGGCGGTGCGCTCGGGATACTTCGCGGTCGTGTCGTCAAGGATGGCGGCGAGGTTGGTCACGGTGCCTTCTTTCGGGGGGTGTGTCCTCAGTTACACCGACACTGTAATCGAGGGCCGGCGCGGCGCGAACACCCTGTCCACCCCTCACCAGGTCAGGCCGGTGAGCCTCTCGTAGGCCTCGATGTACCGCTCGCGGGTGCGCTCGACGATCTCGTCGGGCAGGCGCGGGGGCGGCGTGTCGGAGGCGCGGTCCCACCCCGACTCGCGCGTCAGCCAGTCGCGGACGAACTGCTTGTCGTAGCTGGGCTGGGCCTGGCCGGGCACGTAGCGGTCGGCGGGCCAGAAGCGCGACGAGTCGGGCGTGAGCACCTCGTCGGCCAGGACGATCGTGCCGTCGGGCCGCGCACCGAACTCGAACTTCGTGTCGGCCAGGATGATGCCGCGCTCGCGGGCGATCTCCTCGGCGCGGCCGTAGACCGCCAGGGTCAGATCGCGCAGACGCTCGGCCATCTCGGCGCCGACGGTCTCCACGACCGCCTCGAACGAGACGTTCTCGTCGTGCTCACCGAGGTCGGCCTTCGTGGCCGGAGTGAAGATCGGCGCGTCGAGACGCGAGCCGTCGACGAGGCCGTCGGGCAGCGGGATGCCGCACACGGCGCCCGTCGCGCGGTAGTCCTCCAGGCCCGAACCGGTGAGGTAGCCGCGGGCGACGCACTCGACCGGGAACATGTCGAGCCGCTCGACGATCAGCGCACGACCGGCGACCTCGGCAGGCACCTCGGTGCTGACGACGTGGTGGGGCACGAGGTCGGCGAGCTGGTCGAACCACCACAGGCTCATCCGGGTGAGGATCTCGCCCTTGTCGGGGATCCCCGGCTCGAGGATGAAGTCGTACGCGCTCACGCGGTCGGACGCGACCATCAGCAGGTGGTCGCCGTACGTGTACAGGTCACGCACCTTGCCCGAGTGCAGGTGGGTGGCTCCGGGGATCTCCAGCGGCATGGGATCAGGCTAGTGGTGGACCAGCACGCACTCCTGACGGATCCCGCGTAAATACGAGTTACAGATATGGCAGGCTGGGCCGGTGTCCTCCACCCGGGCCCTGACCGCCACGCTGCTCGTCTCCGCCCTCGTGGTCTACAGCGCGCAGGGGATGCTCGTCCCGGTGCTGGCGCCGGTCACCCGTCTGGTCGGCCTGGACGAGGTCGACCTGGGCGCCGTGATCACGCTCTCGGCGGCGATGCTGGTGCTGAGCGGGCCCTGGTGGGGCCGCGAGGTCGACCGGATCGGCGTGCACGCGGTCCTCGTGCGCGGACTCGTCCTGGCCACCATCGGCTCGACCGGCTTCGCCGTCATGACCGAGATCGCCGCGCGCGAGGAGCTGCCCCGGTGGCTGGTGCTGGGGGCGTTCGCCCTGACGCGCGGCGTGCTCTACGGACTGGGCTTCGCCGCCGTCCCCGTGGCAGGCCTGACCTACCTGGCCTCCACCAGCCGGGGGGCCGTCGCTCGCACGAAGGCGATGGGTGCCTTCGGTGCCGTGCAGGGCCTCTCGCTCGTCATCGGACCGGCACTGGGGGGCCTCGCCGCGATCGGCGGGCTGCTGCTGCCGGTGCACCTCGCGCCGGTGCTC
This sequence comes from Aeromicrobium sp., assembly GCA_040514145.1. GTDB lineage: Bacteria > Actinomycetota > Actinomycetes > Propionibacteriales > Nocardioidaceae > Aeromicrobium. The sequence continues at coordinate 12,539 of JBEVDF010000299.1, read as the reverse complement.
ATCGGCGCCACCCTGATCGCCGTCTGGCTGCTGCCGGCGCCCGAGCGGCAGGAGCGGCCCGAGCGCGAGCGCCTCGGGTTCGGCGACCCGCGCGTCCTGCCGTATCTCGTCGCCGGCGGCGCCCTGTTCCTGGGCCTCGCCCTGGTCGAGATCATCCTGGGCTTCCTGGTCCAGGACCGGCTCGGCCTGTCCGACACCGAGACGGCCCAGGTCGTCGCCGTGGCCGGCGTCCTGATCGGCGTGGGCTTCGCCGCCACCCAGGCGCTCGTGGCACCGCGGGTCCCCGGCGGCCCCCGCGGCCTGCTGATGGCCGGCAGCCTGCTCGCCGCCCTGGGGTACCTCGGGGCCATGCTCGCGACGTCGACCGCGACGCTCCTGCCGGTGATGATGGTGATCGCCGCGGGTCTGGGTCTCGCGCTGCCCGGCTACAACGCCGGCGCCACCTTGGCCGTTGATCCGACCGAGCACGCCGCCGTGGCGGGCCAGCTGTCCGCGACCGTCGGGCTGACGTACGTCGCCGGGCCGGTCATGGGCGCCGCGCTGTACTCCGCGTACGACCTGGCTCCGATCATCGGGGCGGCACTGCTGTCGCTCCTGGCCGCCGGTCTCGCGTCACGGCTGACCCGCGCGGCGTGAGCGTGGCACGATGACGCCATGGGCGTCGTGCATCCCGGTTCCGAGCTGAACCCGACCAAGGCCGAACTGCTGGAGAGGTGGCTGCCACACCAGCCGTGGTGGCCGGCCGGGGCCTCGGTCCCGCCGTTCCAGGCCAACTTCCGCTTCGACGATCCCGAGGGCGAGGTGGGGATCGAGGCGTTCCTGCTGCCGGTCGGCGACACCGCCGTGCACGTGCCGCTGACCTACCGCTCGGCCCCGCTGGACGGCGGCGTCCTGGTGGGCGAGATGGACCATTCGGCCTTGGGCCGCCGCTGGGTCTACGACGCCGAGAGCGATCCGGTCTACCTCGCCGAGACGACCGCGGTGATCCGCGAGGGCCGTGGCGAGGTCACCATGCTGACGCCCGCCGGTGACGCCATCCCGCGGCGCCGGTTCACCGCCTCGGTGCACGGCAGCGGCTCGGGCGACGGCACGCTGCACGTGGCCCGGGTCGTGGACACCGCCGCCCCCGCCGAGGCCACCGGGACCCTCACCGCCACCTGGGCCGAGCACCCCGAGCCGGTCGTTCTGGCCTGGCTGGCCTGACCTGGATCTCCGCCGGATCGGTCAGAGGATGGCGCCCGGGGCGTAGGCCGCCGCCTCGGGGTGGCGCTGCAGGACCGTCTCGACCTGCGCCAGCACGGCGGCCACCTGCGAGACGGCGGCACCCGTGAACGCGAGGGGCTCGGCCACGAGGCGCTGCAGGTCCTCGGCGGTGAGGCCGAGGCGGTCGTCGGCGGCCAGTCGGTCGAAGAGGTCGTTGTCGGCCGTGCCCTTCTCGCGCATCTCCAGCGCGACCGCGACGGCGTGCTCCTTGATGGCCTCGTGGGCGACCTCGCGGCCGACGCCGTGGCGCACCGCGGCCATCAGCACCTTCGTGGTGGCCAGGAACGGCAGGTAGCGGTCGAGCTCACGCTGGACCACGGCCGGGAACACGCCGAACTCGTCCAGCACGGTCAGGAAGGTCTCGAACAGGCCGTCGGCGGCGTAGAACGCGTCGGGCAGCGCGACGCGGCGCACCACCGAGCACGACACGTCGCCCTCGTTCCACTGGTCGCCGGAGAGCTCGCCCACCATCGAGGCGTAGCCGCGCAGCACGACCGCGAGGCCGTTGACGCGCTCGCACGAGCGCGTGTTCATCTTGTGCGGCATCGCCGACGACCCCACCTGGCCGGGCTTGAAGCCCTCGGTGACCAGCTCGTTGCCGGCCATGAGGCGCACCGTGAGCGCGAGGCTCGACGGCCCGGCGACCAGTTGCACGAGCGCGCTGACGGCGTCGAAGTCGAGGGAGCGCGGATAGACCTGGCCGACGCTGGTCAGCGTGCGCTCGAAGCCCAGGTGGGCCGCGATTCGCTGCTCGAGGTCGGCCAGCTTCGCCTCGTCGCCGCCGAGGAGGTCGAGCATGTCCTGGCCCGTGCCGACGGGGCCCTTGATGCCGCGCAGCGGGTAGCGGGCGATCAGCTGCTCGACGCGCTCGATACCGATCAGCAGCTCGTCGGCGGTGGTGGCGAAGCGCTTGCCCAGGGTGGTCGCCTGCGCGGCGACGTTGTGGCTGCGGCCGGCCATGACCAGCTCGGCGTGCTCGCCGGCGAGGCGACCGAGGCGCGCCAGGGCGGCGACCGCACGGTCGCGCACGAGCTCCAGGGAGGCGCGCACCTGCAGCTGCTCGACGTTCTCGGTGAGGTCGCGCGAGGTCATGCCCTTGTGGATGTGCTCGCTGCCGGCCAGGGCGGCGAACTCCTCGATGCGCGCCTTGACGTCGTGGCGCGTCACGCGCTCGCGGGCGGCGATCGACGCGAGGTCGACCTGGTCGACGACCGCCTCGTGCGCCTCGATGACGCCGTCGGGGGTCTCGACGCCGAGGTCGCGCTGGGCCTTCAGGACCGCGATCCACAACTGGCGCTCGAGGACGATCTTGTGCTCGGGCGACCAGATGCGGGCCAGCTCGGCGGACGCGTAGCGGGAGGCGAGGACGTTCGGAGTGGTCACCCGCCCATTGTCGCAGTTCAGCCTGCGGCGCCGGAGAGCAGGACGCGGCCGTCGTCGTCCAGGACCCGCCCCTGGCGCTTGACGCTGCGCACGATCGTGCCCCGGTCGAGCACGTGCCAGCCGGGCACCTGCGCGGCCACCGCGGCCTCGAAGTCGAAGATGTCGCCGAGTGCCCCGAATCGCACGACCAGGGCGAGGTTGCCCGGGCCGATCACGGCGGCGCTGCGCACGACGCACGGGAAATCGCTGATCACGGCGCCGACGGCCCGCGGGTCGTCGGCGCGGACCTCGAGGATCACCCCGCGCCCGGCGCCGCCGGCCGAGGCGACCACGTCGCAGCCGAGCCGGATCGCGCGGGAGCGCAGGGCCCGGTCGAGCAGGCGGCGCGCCGTGGGCTCGGGCCGGTCGAGCCTCCGGCCGAGGTCGGCGACGCTCATCCGCGGCTCCTCGATCAGGGCCTCGGTCAGCTGCGCCAGGACGTCCGGGTCGGGAGGGGTCACGGGGCCGTCGCCGCGGCGCTCGAGCCCCCGCTCCTGCTCGGGCGTCAGCGCGCCGAGGCGCCACTGGGCGTCCTCGCGGTGAACCGCCGCGATGAAGAACTCGCGCGTCAGGAAGATGTCGGGATCGCCGCCCACGAGAGAGTCGATCCGCTGGCGCATCGAGCCGAGTCCGCGGCCGATCATCACGACGGCGACGTCGTCCTCACCCGCCAGCAGGTCGACGGAGTACACGTCCTCCTCGGCGGCGATCCGCTCTGCGACGCGCACCTCCGACCCGGGGCGGCACCGGAACTTCAGGACGACGGCATCGCGGTCGGGAGCCAGCGCCTCGGCGCTCGGTCGGACCACGAACCACGCCAGTCGGTCCGCGACCAAGCGGTCCCAGCGGCGGGCCGCAGTGGCCGGGTCGACGCCGATCGTGCGACCGATCGCGCTCCAGGGCGCCCGCGGCGCCACCTGCAGGGCATGTACGAGCGCGAGGTCGATCGCGGGCAATTCGGGGAGGGACTGCCAAGACGCGTACATGCCAGCAACGATACGCATCAGGCGATTCCGACCGCATCTTCTTGACGGATCGCCCAGATGGCAGAGATCACTTTGACGGAACGGCCGATTCACGACCGTGGTGGATCAACCCGGCAGATGGGCTGCAATGTCGCGGCGATGGTGCGCCCCGCGGATGCTGATGAGGTCGACCGCGGCGTAGGCGCGGCGCCGTGCCTCGTCCAGGTCCGCGCCCACCGCGGTGACCGAGAGGACACGTCCGCCGGCCGTGACGAGGTTCCCGTCCTCGTCGATCGTCGTGCCCGCGTGGATCACGTCGACACCCTCGATCGCGTTCGCCTCGTCGACGCCCTCGATCCGGTCGCCCGTGACGGGCGACTCCGGGTAGTGCTCCGAGGCGATGACCACGGTGACGGCCGAACCCTGGTGCCACTGGGGCAGGCCGACCTCGGCGAGCGTTCCGGTGGCCGCGCCGTGCAGCAGCGCCGACAGAGGCGTCTTCAGCAGCGACAGCAGGGCTTGGGTCTCGGGGTCGCCGAAGCGCGCGTTGAACTCCACCACGCGGGTGCCGCGGCCGGTGAGGGCCAGACCGGCATAGAGCAGACCCTGGAACGGCGTGCCGCGCGCGGCCATCTCCCTGACGGTGGGCAGCAGGACCCGCTGGGTCACGTCGCTCACGAGGTCCTCGGGGGCCCACGTCAGGGGGGTGTAGGCGCCCATGCCACCGGTGTTCGGACCCTCGTCGCCGTCGAACGCGCGCTTGAAGTCCTGGGCGGGCTGCAGCGGCAGCACCGTGGAGCCGTCGGTGATCGCGAAGAGCGAGACCTCCGGGCCGTCGAGGTACTCCTCGATCACGACACGGGCGCACGAGACGCCGTGGTCGAACGCGGCCTGGCGGTCCTCGGTGACGACGACGCCCTTGCCCGCCGCGAGCGCGTCGTCCTTGACGACGTAGGGCGGGCCGAAGGCGTCGAGCGCGTCGGCCACCTGCTCGGGGGTCTCGCACACGCGCGCCATGGCGGTGGGGACGTCGGCGGCGGCCATGACCTGCTTCGCGAAGGCCTTCGAGCCCTCGAGCTGGGCCGCCTCGGCGGTGGGGCCGAAGCAGGCGATGCCGGCCTCGCGCACGGCATCGGCCACGCCGGCGACGAGGGGAGCCTCGGGGCCCACGACGACCAGCCCGGCGCCGATCCGCGTGGCGAGGTCGGCCACGGCCGCACCGTCGAGCGGATCGACCGGGTGCAGCGTGGCGACGGCCGCCATGCCCGGGTTGCCCGGGGCGGCGTGGACCTCGGTGACCTGCGGGTCACGGGAGAGGGCCAGGGACAGGGCGTGCTCGCGGCCGCCGGTGCCGATGACGAGAACCTTCACCCGTCGAGCCTAGCGTCGGCACTCCCCCGGGCAGGCACCGATCAGGACGGGGCGCCGGCCGAACCGGCCGTGACCTCGCGGGCGACGGCCACGAGGGCGTCCCACGGGCGAGGCCCATCGGTGCCGGTCAGGAACGAGGCCCACGTCAGGGGCTGCTCGGCCGGGAGCGTGAGGTCGTCGAACGCCCGGGTCCAGCCGGCCAGCAGGCGCTCGTCGTAGCGACCGGAGGCCAGCAGGAACGACGTGACCGCCGAGACGGTGCCACGACGGTGCTCGTCGTCCTCACGCAGCAGTTCGGCCAGGTCGGCGCCGAATCCCTCGGCGTCGAACTCGGGCCACGTCGCGGCGGCGTGCAGGCCGTCGCGCAGCAGGTCGGGCAGGCGGTCCCAGTCGGTGAGGTCCTCGCGGTGCGGGCCGAACGCGATCGTGGCCAGCGCCGCGACGACACCGTGGGCCCCGATGGCCGCGAAGAAGCCCGCCATCGCCTCGGGGCGCCGGTGCTGGCGCTCGAGCACCCGCATGAGCCGGGTGAAGCGCGCTGCCTGCTGCCGCGAGACGAGATCGGAGGGAGGCAGGACGTCAGTCATCGGCCACCTGGGACCTGCGGCCCGTGACGACGTCGCCCAACGCGGCGACGACCTGCTCCAGCGTCAGCGGCACGAGGGTGACCGCGACCTCCTCGTTGGCCGTGCGCGGCGCGTGCTCGACGCGGTACCAGCCCTGCGAGCCCGCGTCGACGACGGTGACGGTCTCGTCGACGTCGCGCTCGGCCCAGTTGCCGGTGGCGCGCCAGGCCAGTCGCCAGCCCTCGAGGATCGGGTCGAGCGCCGGGTCACCACTGGGATCGACGCCGTCGAGCGTCATGGCCGCGTCGATCACGGTGGTGTTCGTGCCGACCGCGGTGCGGTCGGCGGCGACTTCACGGTCGAAGATCGCCAGCCACTGCCGCAGCTGGTCGCGCAGCAGGCCCAGCTCGGTGGCCGTGACGACGACGGCGCCCTCGGCGTCGGGCGTGCTGGTCGTGGCGCGGCCGTCGGGCATCCAGCCGATGAACAGGGGCGTCAGGGTGGCGCCGTCGAAGCGCTCGACGACGATGCTGCGCGCCGGGCCCACCGCGACCTCGACGAGGCTCGCGGCCGTGGGGTGGACGCCCGTGGCCGTGACCAGCCCCTCCTGGCGCAGGCGGGTGGGCGCGTCGGCCGGGCCGATCCGGCCCGCGTGGACCTCCGCGAGCTTGATCAGGTCGTCGTAGCCGACGGTCAGCTGCAGGAAGGTCTCGTCGAGTTTCGGCACGGTGGCTCCAGCGTTCGCAGGGGTGTCGTTCATGGCCCGGGTCAGTCCCAGAAGGTGAGCGTGTCGCCGACGTCGGACCAGGTGTCGCCGTCGGTGACGGTGTCCCAGGCGTCCGAGGCCGTCTCGCTGATCTCGTCCCAGTGGTCGACGACCTCGGCCCCGGCCCAGACCAGGCCGGTGGTCACGGCGATGGCTCCGGTGACGGGATTGGGCGCGATCAGGAACGCGGTCGTGGACGCACTGAACGCGGTCTCGGCGACGTCGGCGACGTAGCCCGCGCCCTCACGCTCGAAGGCGTCGACGGGGTTGCCCTGCTGGATGAGGTTGTTGACCCCCACGGCCGTGCTGTAGACGCCGCCCGCGATGCCCAGGCCGCGCATGAGGCCCAGTCCGCCGGGATTGCGGCTGAGCGGATCGGCCCAGCCCGCCGTGGGGAACCGGGTGCCCGGTCCGGCCCACTTCGGCAGCTTGTTCAGCAGCGCCGTGGGCGGGGCGGCGTGGCGACCGCCCCCGGACAGCATCCAGCGGGCCCACTCGCCGCTGCGGCCGCCGGCGGCGGCCATGCGGGTGAGCATCGAGCGACCGACGAGACCGGTCTGGAAGATCGGGGCGACGCCCGTGGCCATCTTCTTCATCTTGCCCAGCGCGGCGGCGATCGAGATCAGCGGGAAGTCGTCGTCGTTGCCGAAGATGTTGCCGAACTCGGCACCCAGGTACTCGCCCAGCAGGTCGTTGAGGGTGTCGTTGATGGCGCTCAGCGACATCGTGACCTTGCCCTCGCCCGACTCGTCGAGCAGCAGCGCGATGTCGGCGAGCCCGTTGAGCTTCTCGGCCGCGTCCTCCAGGAAGGTGGCCTTCGCCTCGATGTTCTCCAGGCTCGGCAGCGCCACCGGGCTGGCCGACCGGGCCGACGCGGCGTTGGTGCGGATCTTGCTCGCGAGCTCCTCGGCGCGGGCGGCCGAGAGCGTCAGCTTGTCGTAGTCCATCTCCACGGTCATGAGCGCTGACTCTCCTTCAGCGCCATCCACAGGGCGATGTGCTCGGGCCGGGCGAGCTTCGTGACCCGCGGGGCGATGAGGTCGTACTCACGCACGATCGACCACTCGGTGACCGCCACGTTGATCGGCGACGCCCAGCGGCGCGACGCCACGAGGACGCCAGCGTCGCAGCGCAGCGTGACGAGGTCGGGCAGGGAGCGACCGGTGTAGCGCATCCCGGGCAGGACGAACCCGGCGTCACCGGTGATGGTGTGCCGCTTGCGGCGGACCAGGCCGCCGGGGCTCCCCGGCTCGGTGGTCACCGTGGCGACGCGCGTGCCGTTCAGGCTCACCGGGACGCCGGCATCGAAGGCGCTGCGCCACGGGTTCTCCTGGCGCTCGGCCGCGGGACGCCGATCGGTCACGTCGAGCTGGACGACCGCGTCGCCGACCGTGGCCTCGATCAGGCCGTCGCGCACCATGACGCGCGCAGGCCCCCATCGGGCCCGGCCGAACGCCTGCCACTCGAACTGCTTCTCCTCGTTCACACGTCTCCCCCCGTATGTGTCAGGTCTTCCAGGTCAGAGCAGGTCGTGCAGCACGACCGTCTCCTCGCGGTCGGGACCGACGCCGACGGCGCTGATCCGCGAGCCGCTGATCGCCTCGATCTCGCGCACGTACGACTGCGCGTTCGCGGGCAGGTCGGAGAACTCGCGAGCGCCGCTGATGTCCTCGGACCAGCCCGGGAAGTACTCGTAGATCGGCTTCGCGTGGTGGAAGCCGGTCTGGGTCATCGGCATCTCGTCGACGCGCTCGCCGTCGACGTCGTAGGCGACGCACACCGGGATCTGCTCCCAGCCGGTCAGGACGTCGAGCTTGGTCATCACGAAGTCGGTGACGCCGTTGATGCGGGCCGCGTAGCGGGCCACGGGCGCGTCGTACCAACCACAGCGGCGCGGGCGGCCGGTGGTGGTGCCGAACTCGCCGCCGTTGGTGCGCAGGCGGTCGCCGTCGTCGTCGAACAGCTCGGTGGGGAACGGACCCTCGCCGACGCGGGTGGCGTAGGCCTTCACGATGCCGATCACGCGGGTGATCTCGGTGGGCGCGATGCCCGAGCCCGTGCAGGCGCCGCCGGTGGTGGCCGACGAGCTCGTCACGAACGGGTACGTGCCGTGGTCGACGTCGAGCAGCGTGGCCTGGCCGGCCTCGAGCAGCACCGTCTTGTCGTCGCGCAGGGCGTCGTGCAGCACCAGGGCGGTGTCGGCGACGAACGGGCGCAGGCGCTCGACGTGGCCCAGCAGCGACTCCACGACCTCCTCGGCAGCCACCGCGCGACGGTTGTAGACCTTGGTGAGGATCTGGTTCTTGAGGTCGAGTGCGCCCTCGACCTTGGCCCGGAGGATCTTCTCGTCGAAGAGGTCCTGGACACGGATGCCGAGGCGGTTCATCTTGTCGGCGTAGGTCGGGCCGATGCCGCGGCCCGTGGTGCCGATCTTGCGGCTGCCGAGGAAGCGCTCGTTGACCTTGTCCAGGGTGCGGTTGTAGTCGGCGATGATGTGCGCGTTGGCGCTGACGAGCAGGCGCGAGGTGTCGATGCCGCGCGCGTTCAGGCCGTCGATCTCCTGGAAGAGCACGTCGAGGTCGATCACGACGCCATTGCCGATCACCGGCACGCAGCCCGGCGTGAGGATGCCGCTCGGCAGCAGGTGCAGGGCGTACTTCTCGTCACCGATGACGACGGTGTGGCCGGCGTTGTTGCCACCGTTGAACTTCACGACGTAGTCGACGCGGCTGCCCAGGAGGTCGGTCGCCTTGCCCTTGCCCTCATCACCCCATTGGGCTCCGACGATCACGACTGCGGGCATGCGATGCCACCCCTCCACCAGACGGAAAGCCCCGCAACGGGGGCTCGTACCCGACGATCCTACCGAGAAGTCGGCGCCGCCGGGCCAGGCCCTACGTCCCCAGGGGCGGCTGCGGCCACCAAAACAAGACATTTGTACCAGTTTGTCTCGAGTGATGGACGTCACAGTTTCGTCCAGTAGCCTTCCCGTAACTGCTCGTGTAACGGTGAGTTGCAGTGGGACGCCCCCGGGCCCAACGGCACTCGAAGGAGGACTCCTGTGCATCCCCATCGCCTGACTCTCGTCCCGGCGGGCGACATCCATCTGTGGGTGCCGCGGTCCTCGACGTTGCGCGCGTTCGCCACCGCGCCGCCCGACCCCCGTCCCGTCACTCCCGACCAGCAGCGCCGCCTGGACATCGCGAGCCTGCCGCGTCCCGTCGACGACGAGGTCAACCCGTGGATCGGCCTGCGCGCCACGCTCCACGACGCCGACTTCGTCTCCCTCGCCGGCACCCTGCGCCGCTTCTGCGCCCGCCACGAGAGCCTGCGCTGCATGTTCGTCCGCCGCGACGACGGCAGCTACGAGCGGCGCATCATCGATGCCGCGCTGATCGGGTTCCAGCCGCGCCACGTGGGGCACTTCGCCGACCCCGGCGAGGCGTTCGACGCCGTGATGGCCGAGCTGGACGACCGCACCGGGCCGCTGTCGTGGCCCGCCGCCACCGTCGTCACCGTCACCGATGCGAAGGGTGCCATCACCGTCTTCGCCGCCTTCGACCACGTCACGTTCGACGGCTACAGCGCCTACCTCACGATGGGCGAGCTCAAGCACCACCTCGAGGCCGAGCTGAACCACGCGCCGCTGCCGGCCCCCGTGGGCAGCTACGTGGACTTCGCCGTCGAGCAGCGGGCCATCCAGGACGCCATCACGATCGACAGCCCCGCGCTGGAGCCGTGGCGGCGCGCCGCCGACGCCACCGGCAACCTGCCGGGCCTGCCCCGGGCCACCGGCGTCCGGCGCGGCGACGAGCTCCAGCACCGACTGCGCTACCCCACGTTCGCCGGCCCGCGGCTCAGCGAGGCCTTCAACGCGTGGAGCGAGCACCAGGGCGTCCCGCTGGCGCTCGCGTACACCGCGGTCCTGCTGCGCGCGATGGTCGCCGAGGAGGACGACGACCGGCTCACCGTGCTGATGTCCACGCACAACCGCTACCGGCCCGAGTGGCACGAGGCGATCGGCTGGTTCTCCGGGATCGTGCCGCTCACCGTCGACCTCGGGCGCGACCTGCCGCTGCTGGAGGTCGTCCGCCGCTGTGCCGAGGCGTGGCAGTTCGCCAAGTCCGCCGACACGGTGCCGCTGCCGCTGGCCAACCACCTGCTGGGGACGTCGATGCGCCCCGCCACGGTCATCTCGTTCATGGAGTCGCGCCACTGCCCCGGCCGCGACGACTGGGCGGACATGGACTCCACCGTCTTCCTCGGCGAGGTCGAGCCCAGCGACGAGATGCACATCTACATCAACCAGATGCCCTACGGCACCGAGCTGGCCCACCGAGCCCCGGACACCGCCCCGTGCACCGAGTGGCTCGACCGCGTGATGAACCGCATGCGCGAGCAGATGGTCGCGGTCACGCGCCACGTGAACGACCCGATGCTGGAGGCCCTGACGTGAGGATGTCCCGGATCGAGGAGCTCGACACGATCGACGGCGAGGTCTTCCTGCTGCGACCGTCCGAGGCGTCCTCCGCAGCGCTGGCGGCCGCGCCGGCCAACGACCACCGCCCCTCCTACATGCAGGACCAGCACATCCGGCTGCGTCGCGCGATGGAGCGCGCCGGCTCGGCCGACGCGAACTGGCTGGGACTGTGCTTCGACGTCCCCGGCGAGCTCGACGTCGACGCCCTGCACCGTGCGGCCACCACGTGGCTGCGCCGGCACGAGGTCATGTGGGGCACCTTCCGCGAGGACCCGGCCGACCCCGAGAAGGAGATGACGCGCCACGCGATCGCGCCCGAGGAGCTGTCGCTCACCGTCACGCCGTTGGGCTCCCACCCGGGCGACGAGGTCAACCGTGTGCTGCTGGAGCACCTGAGTGCGGCCGTCGATCCCGTCGACAACTTCGGCTACGCGATCGCCGGGATCTCCGGCGACGGCCGCTCCACGATCTTCTGCGCCCTCGACCACTGTTACGGCGACGGCTTCAGCGTGCTGCTGGCGTACATGGAGCTGTCGGCGCTCTACGCGGCCGAGACCGGCGGTCCCGAGGCCACACTGCCGCCCGTCACGGGCTACATGACCTACGCGCAGGCCGAGCGCGAGGCCGCGCAGCAGTTCGGCATCGACCACCCGGCGATGCAGTTCTGGGCCGACTACGCGATGGACGGCGCGGTCGAGCACGACGGCTTCCCGATGGACCTGGGCATCGCCGAGGGCGAGCGGTTCTGGCTGATCCCGATGTCCTACGACATCCTCACCGGCGAGGAGTGCGACCGGCTCGAGGCCATCGCCAAGGACGAGCAGGCCACCTTCCCTGCCGTGGTCTACGCCTCCTTCGCGATGGCGGCCCGCGACCTCGCCGGGCGCAGCGCCTACCGGTTCCTCAACCCCGTGGCCACCCGCACGACGCCTGACCTGCTGACGACGATGGGCTGGATGGTCAACGTCCTGCCGATCCACATCCCGGTCGGACCCGACGAGGACCTGTTCGAGATCGCTCGCGGCGTCCGTCGCAAGTTCCGCGAGGCCCGCGTGTGCGAGCCCGTGCCCGCGCTGCGCGTCGTCGAGGTCATGAAGGAGGTCTTCGGCTTCTCCGTCGAGGGCACCCACCGGCCGTCGATCGTGTCCTACCTCGACGGGCGGATGATCCCGGGTCAGGAGAAGTGGGCGCAGGACCGGTTCTACGGCACGACCGGGCAGGGCTACGACGACGACGTCAACGTGTGGGTCAATCGCACCCCCACCGACCTCTACGTGATGTGCAGCGTTCCGCAGACGCCCACGGCCGTGGAGAACGTCGACGCGTTCTTCACGTACGCCTCGAACATCCTGCGAGGGGCGCTCACCCGCTAACGTCAGGGCAGTGAACTCTTGGCTGGCGGTCAGCAACGCGAATGCGGGCACCTCCGACGAGGAGGTCATCGCCCGGGCACTCTCGGCCCTGCGCGGGGTCGCGCACGTCGAGCACGTCGCCACCGAGGACCCCGACCACCTCGCCGCGACCCTGGCGGAGCACCCCGACGTCGACCTCGTGGTCTCGATGGGCGGGGACGGCAGCATTCACGCGGTCGTGCAGGCCCTGCACGACGCCGGCCGGCTGCCGGGCACCCCGGTGGGCCTCGTGCCGCTGGGCACGGGCAACGACTTCGCCCGCACGCTCGGGCTCTCCCAGGACCCCGTGGTGGC
>JBEVDF010000240.1:0-5785 GCA_040514145.1 Aeromicrobium sp. | reverse complement strand
TGCTGTGTGCCTGCCTTCTTGTGCGAACGATGCGTTCTGGTCAGCCTGCGATGCGCCGGCGGGCGGCCTCGAGGCGGGTGGACATGGTGGCGTCGACGACCTCGTCGCCCACGGCGACGGCGATGCCGCCGATGACGGACGGGTCGACCACGGTGTTCAGCTGGATCGACCGGCCGTAGCGACGCGAGAGTGCGTCGGTGAGCCGCTGGCGCTCGGCATCGTCGAGGTCGTACGCCACGCGAGCCACGGCGACGAGCCGACCCTCACGCTCCGCGACCTGACGGCTGAACGCCTGGAGGACCCGCTCGAAGGAGCCGGTCCGGCCGACCGCGGCCTGCGCGAGCAGCGCCAGGGTCGAGGCGGAGACCTTGCCGCCGAACACGTCCTGCAGCAGCGTCTTCTTCGCCTCGACCGGAACGGACCGATCGGAGACGACCTGACGCAGCTCGGGCGCCTCGTGGATGACGCGCCCGGCCTCGAAGAGCTCGTTCTCGAGCTCGTCGCCGCGGCCCGCCTCGTCGGCAGCGCGCGTGAATGCCGCGACTCCGGCGATCTCGAGTCCGTCGGTCAGGTCACGACCCGCGGCCCAACGGCCACCGACGGCGGCGTTGAGCACCGCGAGGGTGTCCGGGCTGACCTTGCCACCGAAGATGCCGGCGGCGAGCGTGCGCTTGCCCTCGGCCTCGATCGACGGGTCGGTCAGGACCCGACGTGCCGCGACGGCGGAGTCGAGAGCCTCCACGACACCGAACAGCTCGGCGCCGACCTGGGCCGCCGACGCGCCCGGCACCGCGGTGACCGCGGCGAGGGTCGCGTCGAGCGACTTGGCAGACGATCCGCGCATCAGTTCGCCGACCCCTCGAGCTCGTCGATGAAGCGCTGGACCGTGCGACGCTGCGCCTCGGTGTCGGCGAGGGACTCACCGACGATGCGCCCTGCGAGCTCGGTGGCCATGCCGCCGACCTCGGACTTCAGCTGCGCGATGGCCTGCTGACGCTCAGCCGCGATCTGTGCCTGGGCCGCAGCGAGGATCCGCGCGGACTCGGCCTGGGCCTGCTCGCGCATCTCGACGACGATCTGGGCACCCTGCTCGCGCGCCTCCTCGCGGATGGCGGCGGCTTCGTGACGGGCTTCGGCCAGCTGCGCCGTGTACTGCTCGAGCGCGGCCTGGGCTTCCTTCTGCGCCGACTGCGCCTCCTCGATCCCGCCCTCGATGGCGGCCGTGCGCTCGGCGTAGGCCTTCTCGAAGTTGGGAACGACGTACTTCCTCACGAGGAAGTACAGAATCGCGAAGACGACCAGCGACAGCACGACCTCAGAGAGGATCGGCACCAGCGGGTTGTGCTCCTCGCCTTCGGCAGCCGCGGCGAGAATCGTGGAGTACATCAGTCAGTTCCTGACGTTGTCAGAGGACGAAGGCGAGCGCGATGCCGATGATGGCCAGGGCCTCGGCGAGGGCGAAGCCGAGGATCGCGATCGACTGGAGGCGGCTCTGGGCCTCGGGCTGGCGGGCGACGCCGTTGATGTACGCGGCGAAGATCAGACCGATGCCGATGCCGGGGCCCACGGCCGCCAGGCCGTAACCGATCATGTTCAGGGAGCCGAGGGTTTCGAGATCCACGGGTATTTCCTTTCGTTGACGACGCACACGCGCCGTCGGTTAGCGAAAACTGAGGGTTATGGAGTTGTGGCCGACGCTCAGTGCTCGTCGGCGAGTGCCCCACCGATGTACATCGCGGTCAGCAGGGTGAAGACGTAGGCCTGCAGGAACAGGACCAACAGCTCGAGGAAGCTCACGGCGATGCCCATGAAGAAGGACAGCACGCCGACCGGCGCGTACCAGGGGTTGCCGGAGTCGAGGATGAGGTAGGCCGCGCCCGTGGCGAACAGGATCAGCAGCAGGTGGCCGGCGAACATGTTGGCGAAGAGACGAAGCGCCAGCGTGGCCGGGCGGACCAGGATCGTGGAGAGGAACTCCAGCGGGATGATCAGGACCAGGATCGGGCCGGTGATGCCGCCGGGGATGCAGACGTTGCGCAGGTAGCCGCCGAAGCCGTGCTTGGCGATGCCGACGCCGTTGTAGACGACCCACACCAGCAGCGCGATCGGGACGACGAAGCCGAACCGGGAGAACGACGGGAACTGCAGGAACGGGATGAGGCTGAAGTAGTTGTTCACCAGGACGAAGGTGAACAGCGTGAAGAGCAGGGGCACGAACTTGAGGAAGTCGTGCGAGCCGATCGAGTCGCGGGCGACGCCGTTGCGCACGAAGCCGTAGACGTACTCGCCGACGAACTGCAGCTTGCCCGGGACGACGGCGCTCTTCTTGGAGGCGGCCCAGAAGAAGATGACGATGAGCGGTACCGAGAGCATCAGCAGGAGCATCGGCTTCGTCACGCCGAGCTCACCGATCGAGAAGACCGGCGGGAGCTCGAAGCTGCCCGGTCCGGGAGCGTGGAAACTGCCCTCGGAGTCCGAGGCGGCGTTCAACACGGTGGTCGTCACGGCGGACAATCGATCACCCTTCTGTGGCGTCGAGCCCTGTCGGCCCCGACGTCGGTCGGCAGTTCACGCGGATCAGCGCTCGCGTTGCGCCATCGCGACGGTGTAGATACCCAGTGCGGCACCCACCACCACGCCGATGGCGACCATGAATGACGTGTCCCACCATCGGTCGAGCAGGAAGCCTGCTCCACCGTAGAAGATCACTCCCCCGGCCACACGACCGAAGGCGACCCACGGATCCTGCGGTGGGGGTACATCGTTCATTGCACCCTGAATCTATCAGGGCCGTTTGCAGCCGCTGCAGGCAGGTCGTGAAAGTTTTCACTTCGTCGCCGCAACCCGGCACGGACGCCCGGGGGGACGGACCGTAGCGCTCAGTCGCGCGGCGATTCGCCCGGTTCGGCGGGCTTCTGCTCGGGCAGGTCGTAGATCGGCGTCCGCTCGCGGGTGGCGTCCAGGACGCGCGCGCCGAGCCACACCATCGTGGTGGCGATCACGGTGACCGACACCGACTCGGGGTCGATCGCTCCGGAGTCCCCGGACGACCGGCGCAGCACCACGAACAGGGCGAACAGGGCGACGACCTTGGTGAAGAAGAAGATCAGCGCGAACATCATCGACAGCGCCGGGGTGGCCTTGGTGACCGGACCGAGCACGGTGGGGGTCGCGCCGAAGAACGCCAGCACGATGACGCCACCGATCAGGGCGCCCACGACCCCCTCGGTCCCGACCACGACACCCGCCACGACCGCGCACACCACGATGGTGGCGATCCCGGCCCGTGGGGCCCACCGTCGGGGGCTCACGACCACACCTTCGACTCGAGTCGGGGCAGCAGGAAGATCGCCGCGGTGACCAGCGCGGTGAGCACCGCGATGGCCACGAAGAGCTGCCAGCCGCTGAACAGGCCGATCGCCACCACGCCGAAGGCGACCAGGGCCGCGGCGGCGTACATCAGCAGCACGGCGCGGCGGTGGGAGTGCCCGATCTCGAGCAGCCGGTGGTGGATGTGCATCTTGTCCGGACTGAACGGCGAGCGGCCCGCGCGCGTACGGCGCAGAACGGCCAGGCCCATGTCCAGGAACGGGACGGTGAGCACCGCGAACGGCAGGACGAGCGGCAGGATCGCCGCCGGCAGCAGGCTGGAGTCGGCGCCGCCGATGCCCTCGGACAGGCTCGTGGCCGGGAACTGGCCGGTGAGACTGATCGAGGAGCAGGCCAGGACGAAGCCCAGCAGCATCGAGCCCGAGTCGCCGATGAACATCCGGGCCGGGAAGAAGTTGTGCGGCAGGATGCCCAGGCACGCCCCCGCCAGGCTCACGGTCAAGATGGCGGCCGCGACCGCGCGGGTCTCGCCGTTCTCCACCGCGAGGACGAACGCGTAGACGAAGAAGGCGATCGACCCGATCGCCGCCATGCCGGCGGCCAGTCCGTCGAGCCCGTCGACGAAGTTCATCGCGTTGGCCGTGGCCACGATGAGGAAGACCGTCAGGATCATCGCCTGGGCCTGGTCGAGGCCCAGGTAGGTGTTCGGCAGCGGGAGGTAGACGAAGTGCAGCCCCATCGCGACCGTGATGACGCCGGCCAGGACCTGCCCGGCGAACTTGCTCAGCGCATCCAGCTCGAAGAGGTCGTCGATGATGCCCACGAGGCAGATGACGCAGGCGCCCACGAGGACGGCACGGACGTCGGCGAACAGCGCCTCGTCGCCGCCGGACAGGAACGGCAGGTGGGTCGCGGTCAGGTAGGCCGCGACGAGCCCCCCGAGCATCGCCGGACCGCCGAAGTACGGCGTGGGGATCGCGTGCACGTCGCGGTCGCGCACCTGGGCGACGGCACCGAGCTCCTGGGCGCTCTGCCGCGCGATCGACGACAGCAGGTACGCCACGCCGATCGCGACGCCGAAGATGACGAGGTACTCACGCACCGGCTCCACCGCCGGCGGGCTCGATCGTGTTGTTGAAGCCGTGGAGGGTGGCCAGATCGATCGCGCCCTCGCGCAGGACGCGCGGCACGGGCCCGGTGACGTCGAGGATGGTGGACGGCGTGGAGCCGGCGGACGGGCCTCCGTCGAGGTAGACCCGCACGGAGTCGCCGAGCATCGCCTCGGCCTCGTCGGCTGTAGTGGCCGCGGGCTGCCCGCTGAGGTTGGCGCTGCTGACGGCGCTGGGCCCGGACTGGCGCAGCACGGCGCGCGTGCGCTCGTCGTCGGGGACGCGCACCGCGACGGTGCCGTGGGTCTCCCCCAGGTCCCAGGTCAGCGACGGCTGGGCACGGAACACGACGGTGAGCGGGCCGGGCCACAGCTCCTCGAGCATCGCCTGCAGCCAGGCGGCGGGCCGCTCGGCCACCAGGGCGTCGAGCGTGGTCGGCTCGGCGATCAGGACCGGCGGCGGCATGTCGCGCCCTCGGCCCTTGGCCTCCAGCAGGCGGGCGACGGCCGAGGGGTCGAAGGCGTCGGCGGCGACCCCGTAGACGGTGTCGGTCGGCAGGACCACCAACGCGCCGTCGCGAAGGGCGGAGACAGCCGCCTCGACGCCGCGGTCGAGTTCGGTCGCGCAGTCGAACCTCATGCCCCCAAGGTTAGGGGTCGACACCGGCACCCACGGCGTCGGATGCCGGGACGCGGATCGGTAGAATCCTCAGGATGCTTTCCTCCAGGCTGGTCTCGACTGTCGTGACCCCATGACTCCGTCCCCGACGCTGGCCGCGCTCCTGGCCCTGGGCTCGGCGCTCGGCTTCGCGTTCTCGACCTCCTTCCAGCACCTGGCCGCCGGACGCGTGCACCTCACCGTCACCCATCCTCTGCTCGTGCTGCTGCAGCTGCTGCGCAGCCCGCGCTGGCTGGCGGGGAGCACCATCGGATTCGCAGCCTGGTTGCTGCACGCCGTCGCACTCAACCTCGGCACGCTCTCGCTCGTCCAGCCGATCATCCTGCTGGGCGTCGTCCTGGCGGTCGTCGTGCGCTCGGCCCTGGACCGCCGGTGGCCGAGCAGGAACGAGCTCGCCGGTGTCACGGTCACGGTCGTCTCGCTCATCGCCGTGGTCTCGGTGGCCGACACCAGCCACGAGGGCGAGACGGCGCCCACGGCGTGGATGCTCGCCGTCGCTGCGACCGGCGTGGTGATCGCGTTGATCGTGACCCGGCTGGCCAACGAGCTCCCCCGCCGCGGCATGGCGGCTTTCCTGCTGGGCATGACCGCGGGCATGCTCTTCGGCATCACGGCGTGCCTGATGAAGGTGGTCGGCGAGGCGATCGGCGACCACGGCGTGCCCGGGT
>JBEVDF010000228.1:0-17571 GCA_040514145.1 Aeromicrobium sp. | reverse complement strand
CCGTAGAACGCCGACGCGTACTTGGCCGCGTACGCCAGCACGATGACGTCCTCGTGGCCGGCGGCGTCGAGCTCGCGCCGGATGACCTCGACCTGGCCGTCCATCATGCCGCTGGGGCCGACCACATGGGCGCCGGCCTGCGCCTGCGCCACGCCCATCCGGCCGTAGATCTCGACCGTGGCGTCGTTGTCGACCCGGCCCTGCGCGTCGAGGACGCCGCAGTGACCGTGGTCCGTGAACTCGTCGAGGCACAGGTCGCTCATGACCAGCAGGTCGTCGCCGACCTCGGCGCGCGCGTCGGCGATCGCGAGGTTGAGGATCCCCTGGGGGTCGAGGGCTCCGGAGCCCTGCGCGTCCTTGTGCTGGGGGACGCCGAACAGCATGACGCCGCCCAGCCCCAGCTCGGCCGCCTCGGCGTAGGCCTTGCGGGCGGACTCGCGCGAGTGCTGCACCACTCCGGGCATGCTCGCGATCGGCCGGGGCTCGGTGATCCCCTCGGCCACGAACATCGGCAGGACCAGCTGCGACGGGACCAGGTGCGTCTCGCGCACCAGGCGGCGCACGGCCGCGGTGGACCGCAGCCGGCGTGGGCGTTCGATCATGCGTGCCTCCTTGGACGGGGCGAAGTCTCCCCTGTTGACCGGGTTTCCCACCGCCATGCGGGGGAAGCTTTCCCCGCCTGGTGGTGGTTTCCCCTACTAACCGGGGAGACCACCACCCGCGACGGGGAGCTCAGGCCTTGCGGCGCGAGGACGGCTTCTTCTGCGAGGGGCGCAGGACGGGGTCGCCGGCCTCGATGAACTGGAGGCGACGCTGCTCGCCGAACTGCGCGAGAGCGTCGGCCAGCTCCTCGGCGGACGGCTTCTCGGCCATCACGTCGACGCGCAGTCCGTGCTCCTCGGCGGTCTTGGCCGTGGCCGGACCGATGCAGGCGATGATCGTCGTCGCGTGCGGCTTGCCGGCGATGCCGACGAGGTTGCGCACGGTCGAGCTCGACGTGAACAGCACGGCGTCGAACTTGCCCGACTTGATCGCCTCACGCGTGGGCGCCGGCGGCGGCGAGGCGCGCACGGTGCGGTAGGCGGTGACGTCGTCGACCTCCCAGCCCAGCTCGACCAGGCCGGCCGCGAGGGTCTCGGTGGCGATGTCGGCGCGCGGCAGGAAGACCCGGTTGATCGGGTCGAGCAGCTCGTCGAACGGCGGCCAGTCCTCGAGCAGGCCGCGACCGGACTGCTCGCCCGACGGCACGAGGTCGGGACGGATGCCCCAGGTCTCGATGGCCTGGGCGGTCTTCTCGCCGACGGCGGCGATCTTCAGGCCGCTGAAGGCACGGGCGTCGAGGCCGTACTCCTCGAACTTCTCACGGACGGCCTTGACGGCGTTGACGCTGGTGAAGGCGACCCACTCGTACCGGCCCTCGACCAGGCCGCGGACGGCCTTGTCCATCTGCTGCGGGTTGCGCGGCGGCTCGACCGAGATGGTCGGGACCTCCTCGGACACCGCACCGTACATGCGCAGACGGGAGGCGAGGGACTGCGACTGCTCCTTGGTGCGGGGCACCAGGACGCGCCAGCCGTAGAGCGGCTTGGTCTCGAACCAGGACAGGACCTCGCGCTGGGAGACGACCTCGCCCACGACGACGATCGCCGGCGGCGTCATCTGCGACGCGGCGGCAGCCTCGGCGATCCCGGCCAGCGTGGAGACGACCGTCTCCTGGGCGGTGGTGGTGCCCTGGCGGGTCATCGCGACGGGGGTCTCGGGCGAGCGGCCCGCGGCCACGAGGCCCGCGGCGACCTCGCCGATGCGGTTCACGGCCGAGAGCAGGACGAGCGTCTCGTGGCGCGCGGCCTCGCTCCAGTCGACGTTCGAGTCGCCGACGCTGACGACCTTGAACTCGCGGTGCTGCTTGTCGGTCAGCGGCACACCGGCATAGGCCGGGACCGCGGAGACCGAGGAGACGCCCGGGACGACCTCGAAGGTGATGCCCGCCTTGGCGCAGGCCATCGCCTCCTCCGGACCCGTGGCGTAGGTGAACGGGTCGCCGACCATGAGGCGCACGACGTGGGCGCCGGTCTTGGCGTGCTTGACCACGAGCTTGCCGCGGGCGGCGTGGGTCAGGATCTCGCCGGCGGCGTTGGTGCCGCCGTCGACCACTTCGGCGCCGTTGGTGACGAGCGCGTGCTGCTCAGGCGCTTCGACGATCACGACGTCGGCCTGGGCGAGCACCTCCGTCGCTCGGACGGTCAGCAAGCTGGCATCGCCGGGACCGGCACCGACGAAGCTCACCCGCCCGGCGGGCTGGGCGGTCGGCGCGGTCGTGGCGGGGGACGTGGGCATCGCGGAGGTGGTGGACACGCTCTTCCTTGCTGTGATCGGTGGCGGAGTCTCGTGCATGTTGCTGCTGCTCATGGGGCGGTCACCGATCCCATGAGTTGATCGGCGCCCTCGGCGAGCAGCTCCTCGGCGAGACGACGCCCGAGAGCGGCGGCTTCCGTGGGAGCACCGGAGGCGGATCGTCGGATGACGGGGTTGCCGGAGAGGTCTCCGACGACGGCGCGCAGCCAGAGCTCGTCTCCGTCGTCCCCCCAGACGACGTCGGCCAGGGCTCCGACCGGAGCGCTGCACCCGGCCTCGAGGGTGGCGAGGAGGGTGCGCTCGGCCGTGACGGCGGCCCGGGTGTCGGGATCGTCGAGCACGGAGAGCAGTGCGGTGGTCGCGTCGTCATCGGCGCGGCACTCGCACGCGAGGGCTCCCTGTCCGGGAGCCGGCAGCATCTGGAGAGGGTCGAGGACCTCGGTGGCCTCGTCGGCACGACCCAGGCGCAACAGGCCGGCGCGGGCGAGCACGAGCGCGTCGAGCTCGCCGCCGGTGACCTTGCCGATCCGGGTGTCGACGTTGCCGCGCAGCCCGGTGATCTCGATCCCGAGGCCGAGGGCGTTCAGCTGGCTGACCCGGCGGGGGCTGCCGGTGCCGACCCGGGAGCCGCGCGGCAGCTCACCGAGAGTGAGCCCGTCGCGGGCGATCAGGACGTCGCGGGGGTCCTCGCGCAGCGGCACGGCGGCCAGCGTGAGGCCCTCGGCGGCGGCGGTGGGCAGGTCCTTGAGCGAGTGGACCGCGAAGTCGACGGTGCCGTCGAGCACGGCCTCACGGACGGCCGCGACGAAGACGCCGGTGCCGCCGATCTGCGCCAGCGGAGCGCTGGAGCGGTCGCCCTCGGTGGAGATCTCGACGAGCTCGACCTCGACGCCGTGCGCCTCGCGCAGGCGGTCGGCCACCCAGCCGGACTGGGTGGTGGCGAGCTTGCTGGCGCGGGTACCGAGACGGATCACGCGGGGTCACCTCCGGGGTCGGTGACGGCGCTGACCGCGGACGGGTCGAGCTGGAACAGGTGGGCCAGGGCGTCGGCGTAGGTCAGGTTCTCCGGGCCCTCGACGAGCTCCTTGACCCGCACGGTGGGCTGGTGGATCAGCTTCTCCGCGACGCGGCGCATCGCGCGGCGGACCTCGTCGAGCTGCGCCTCGTCGAGCCCGGACAGCCGGCTCTGCAGGCGCGCGGTCTCGGCGCTGACGACCTCGGTGGCCATGCTGCGCAGGGCGACGACCGTGGGGGTGACCTTGGCCTGCTGGCGGCCGGCCAGGAACGAGTCGACCTCGGACTGCACGATCTCGCGGACCTGCTCGACGTCCTCGGCGACGGAGTCGGCCGTGGCGCGCGCGGCCAGCACCTCGATGTCGATGACGTCGATGTTCGGCAGGTCGCGCACCTCGTGCGAGACGTCGCGCGGCAGGGCCAGGTCGATGACCGTCATCTGGCGCCCATCGGTGGTGGCGCGCTCGATCCGCTCGGTGTCGAAGACGACGCCCGCGGCGCCGGTGCACGTGATGAGCACGTCGGCGGCGGAGAGCTCGACGTCGAGCGACTCCCAGCGGACGGCGCTGACGCCGTGGGTGGCCACCAGCTCGAAGGCGCGCTGGAACGTGCGGTTGGCGACCCAGATCCGCGACGGCTCGACGCCGCGCTCGATCAGGGTACGCACGGCGAGCAGGCTCATCGTGCCGGCGCCGGCGACCAGGAAGCGGGCCTGCGGTCCGGTGACCGCGTCGCCCGCGGCGTCGAGCGCGGCGGTGACCAGCGACGGCGCGAGGCGATCGATGCCGGTCTCGGCGTGGCCGCGCTTGCCGATGCGCAGGGCCTGCTGGAAGAGGGTGTTGAGGCTGGTCCCGGCGGTGGCCTCGGCCTGGGACTGGTGCAGCGTGGTGCGCACCTGGCCGAGGATCTGGCTCTCGCCCAGGATCATCGAGTCCAGGCCCGCGGCGACGCGGAACAGGTGGGCCACGGCGGCCTGGTCGTAGTGCACGTAGATGTACGGCAGCAGGGCCTCGCGGCGCAGGCCCGACATGTCGGCCAGCAGCTGCGTGACCTCCTCGACCGAGCCGTGGAAGCGGTCGGCCTCCACGTAGACCTCGACGCGGTTGCACGTGGAGATCACGGCCGACTCGGTGACGGCCGGGACCTCGAGGGCCAGGTGCGACAGCTTGACGGCCGCATCGGTGTCCAGCGACGCCTGCTCGAGCAGGTCGACCGGCGCGGACCGATGGGACAGGCCGACGACGAGAACGCTCATGCCGTCACCTCCTTGCTCGTGGCCGCCTGCCGGCGGTGTGCGTGGTAGCCCAGGATCTGCAGCTCGGCGGCGACGTCGACCTGGCGGAGATCGACCTCGGCGGGGACCTGCAGCGCGGTGGGCGCGAAGTTCAGGATGCTGCTGATGCCGGCCGCGACGAGGGCGTCGGCGACGCTCTGGGCGGCGGCGGGCGGTGTGGCGATGATGCCCAGCGAGACCTCGTCGCGCACGACGATGCCGGGCAGGTCGTCGATCGACAGGACCTCGTGACCGCCGACGGTGGTGCCGATCAGCTCGGGATCGGCGTCGACGACCGCGGCCACCTTGACGCCCCGGGCGCCGAAGCCCTGGTAGGCGGCGAGGGCCGAGCCGAGGTGGCCGGCGCCGACGATGACGACGGGCCACGGCTGGGTCTGGCCGACGACGGCGGCGATGTGCCCGGCCAGGAAGCGGACGTCGTAGCCGACGCCGCGGGTGCCGTAGGAGCCCAGGTGCGACAGGTCCTTGCGGACGATCGCGGAGTTCACGCCGGCGGCGGTGGCCAGGTGCTCGGACGAGCAGACGTCGGTTCCTCGCTCCGCGAGCTCATCGAGAGCACGCAGGTACAGCGGGAGCCGGGCGACAGTGGCGTCGGGGATCCCAGCGGGGCTGCGAAGAATGGTCACGGTACTCCTGCGCCGCGGAATGACGGGAATTTTGGGCCGTGGCGCGCCGTCAGTCTAAGAGTTTGGGAACCCTTTCACAAAATCGAGACAACGACGCGGCCCGTTCAGCGGTCAGCAGTGGTGAGCCCGTCGACACTCTCGGTGATGCGGTTCCACAGGAACGGCGCGAGCGATCGGGTGAACGTCGCGGTGAAATGGTGACTGTCGCGATAGACGTTCACGCCGCCGATCATCGCGGGGCAGACCTCGCTCAGGCAGTAGAAGTCGGTCATGTCGATCCGGTGCGCGCCGTCGGTCATCCGGGCCGCCTCGCCGAACGGGTCGCCGTACGGGAAGGCGTCCTCGCGGCTGACCGCACACGTGGTCTCGTCCCACGAGTCCACGCGGTCCAGGCACGTTCGCGGCGGGGTGTCGTGGGCGGGATTGTCGACGAGCGCGGCCACCGGGATGCCCAGCTTCGTCCCACGCGTCCACGCCTTGGAGAGCGCCTTCGCCTGCCGGTCCCGCGAGCCCGCGAGGTTGCGCGCGTAGCCGGTGGTGACGATCAGGTCGATGTCGTCGCGGTTCTGCTCGAGCCACTCCGCGACGTTCTCGCGCCACGCCGGACACGTGTCGAGCACCTCGGGAACGGCAGTGCGGCCCGGCGGGTCGACCGACCACGCGCAGCCGCCCTTGAGCTGGGTGGTCACCGAGAGCTCGCCGATCTCGGCCAGGCGCACGAAGCCCGGCAGCATGGCGCGCGCGTGGGAGTCGCCCAGGAGCACGACGTGCGGCCGGTCGACCGAGCGCTCGCCGAACTCGCACGACTTGAGCTCGATCTGATCGTTCTTGCCCCAGCACTCGCCACGACCGCCCCAGTCGCGGCTGACGTCGGGCCCGGCCGGAACGCGCATCGTGGCGAGCTCGGGGTTCTCGCACTCCCCCGCCGGCGGCATCGAGGCCGCGCCGAAGCAGTCGGGCATGTCGGCGTTGACGCGCGCGGTCAGCTCCTCGGCCTGCTGCTCCTGCGCGCGCCCGGACTGCCAGCCGAGGGCGGCCACGCCCACGACCACGGCGGCGGCGGTCAGCGAGCCGATCGCGGTGACGACGGGCCGGCGCATGCCGAACCCGGTGCCGAACCGCACCGGATTCTCGACGAAGCGCATCGTGAGCCACGCCAGGACGAAGGTGGCCACGAGGATGCCCACGCGGGGCCACAGGCCCATCTCGTCGTCCAGGATCTCGGGCAGCAGGATGATCGGCGGCCAGTGCCACAGGTACATCGAGTACGAGAGATCGCCCGTCGTCTGCACGGGGCGCCACGCCATCAGCGGCGTGGGCGAGAGGCGGCCGGCGGGGGTGCCGGCCGCGATCACGAGCAGGGTCGCGAGCACCGGTGCGATGGCGGCCGTGCCGGGGAACGGCGTGCGCTCGCCGTAGGCGAAGGAGCACACGGCGATCACGCCGAAGCCCACCCACGAGGCAGCGATGGCGGTGCGGCGCGGCAGCCTGATGCGGTCGACGAGGGCGACCGCGAACACCGCACCCGCGCCGAACTGCCACGCGCGCGCCGGCGTGGAGAAGTAGGCCAGCTGCGGGTGCTGCGCGGTGAGCCACAGCGAGTACAGGAAGCTCGCGAGCGTCACGACGGTCAGCACGACCACGACGGCCCTGCGCCGGGCCATTCCGCCGCGGCGGGCGAGGGCCAGCGCGGCGATGATGAGCAGCGGCCAGACGAGGTAGAACTGCTCCTCGACCGAGAGGGTCCAGTAGTGCTGGACGGTCGACGGGACGCCGTCGGCGGCGAGGTAGTCGACCGAGTCGATCGCCAGGACCCAGTTCTCGACGTAGAGGGTCGAGCCGATGATCTCGCGGAAGTTCTGCGTCCACTGGGCCGGCGGCAGCCACACCAGCACGCCGATGGAGGTCGCGAAGAGCACGAGGTAGGCCGCCGGCAGCAGGCGCCGGGCGCGGCGGGCCCAGAACTGCGCGAGGTCCACGCGGTCCTTGCGCTCGACCTCGCGCATGAGGTGGCTGGTGATGAGGAAGCCGGAGATGACGAAGAAGACGTCGACGCCGATGTAGCCGCCGCTCAGGCGGCCGGGCCACAGGTGGAAGCCGACGACCGCCAGGACGGCGACCGCCCGCAGGGCTTGGATCTCGGGGCGCATCAGGTCAGCGGTTGCGGCGGAACAGGCCTCGGCGCTGGTTCCCCGATTCGAGCGCCGCCAGGCGCGCCTCGATCTTCTTCGCCCGCGCCTCGGCCCGGGCGATGCCCTGGTGCGCCGAACGCGCCGCGTTCCACACCCGCAGGTCCATCAGCTCGGGCTCGGTGGAGCGGGGCCGGACGACCAGTCCGGGACGCACGTCGACCTGCGCCACGGCGCGGTCGAAGGGCGTCTCCCCGGCGGGGAGGTCCAGCGAGTGGCGCAGGCCGTGCTTCTCCAGGAAGCCGCCGAACCGGGCCAGGCGCTCGGGGTGCCCCTGCACGAGGCGGGTGTAGTCCGACCTCTCGAAGAGGCGCTCGGGCGTGTCCTCGCGGCGGTGCTTCGTGACCTGCGTGTGCGGGATCTCGAAGTACTCGCACAGCTCCCGCGTGCGACTGTCGTGCACGATGACGTGCGCCGGCGTGCCGGACAGGAGCGAGGCGATGTTGCCGTGGATGCGGTGGCCCACCGTGAACTCGCGCTCGGACATCGACTCGATCCACGCGGGGGCGTGGCGGTGGAAGACCGCCTTGTTCTCCAGGAACGCGTGGTGGCGGATCGACCCGGGGTAGCCGGGCGACGCCGCCTTGACCGCGGGGCCGCCGAGCATCGCGTCGAGGTCGTTGATCTGCTGCGCGACGTACTCGGTGCGGGGGTGGCGGGCGAAGACGTCCTCGACCCAGCCGTCCGGGATCGGGACGTGCGGGGTGAGGTTGAGGCTCACCTTCGTGTGCTCGTCGAAGGACGGCACGGTGTCACGGATCTTCAGGTCGGCCCCGCGCAGGAACATCGACGGGCAGCCGATGACGTCGACCTCGGAGAAGCCGAGGTCGGACAGGTAGGCGGCGGTGCGCTCGCCGCGCACACCGATCGACGGGCCGTGCTCCAGGACCGCGCGCATGAAGCGCCGGGCGGCGGCGTCGACCTCGTCCGAGCGCTCGGGGCTGCCGTCGAGCTGGAACTGGCCGCCGACGCCGAGGATCGTCACCGGCACGGTGAGCTGCTCGATCGCCGACGTGAGGTCGCTGAGCTGCTGCACGAAGCCGCGGCGGAACGCGTTGGCCAGCGGGATGACGACGTGTCGCTCCTCCTCGTTGAGGCGGTCGACGCTACGCAGCAGAGTGCTCAGGTTGTTCGCCTCGACGTCGACGCCGTCCACCATCACCGAGCGCTGCGCGGACGCGGCGAAGATGAGGTTGCCGGAGTTCTTGCCGCACCCGACACGGAACCTCTTCATCGAGGGCGGGTTCATCGGGTCGACGTAACGACGGACGTAGATGCGATCTGACACGCCTTGAAGTTTCCCCGACGGTGGCAAGGAATGCGAATGCGGCCCGGCCCTCCGAGGCCAGCGGGGCGTCAGCCGCGGGCGAGCGCGGTGCGCAGGCGCACCGGATCGACGCGCCAGAAGTCGTGCTGTCGGCCGTCGACGAACGTCACGGGAACCTGGTCGGTGAACCGCTGCTGCAGGTCGGGGTCGGTGTCGATGTCGACGCGCGCCCAGTCGTCGCCGGTCTCGGCCACGAGCTGGGCGACGACCGCTTCGGCCGCCTCGCACAGGTGGCATCCCTCGCGGGAGTAGACCACCACCCGGGCATCCTCGGCATGCGCGATGCTCACGCCGACTCCGAGCGCACCAAGGCGCGCAGGCGCCCCTTCGCGACCTTGCCCGTGGGCGAGTGCGGCAGGGCGGCGACGACGATCACGCGCGACGGCACCTTGAAGCGCGCCAGTCGCTCGGCCGCGATCTCGCGGACCGCGTTCTCGACCGGGGCCGAGTCGCCCTCGAGGTCGTCGGGGACGACGAACGCCACGACCGCCTCGCCGGTGCGGTCGTCCGGCACGCCGATCACGGCGACCGACTCCACACCCGGGGCATCGACGATCGCCTCCTCGATCTCCGACGGGTACACGTTGAAGCCCGAGACGTTGATCGTCTCGCGCAGCCGGTCGACCAGGACGAGGTTGCCCGCGTCGTCGAGCAGCCCGATGTCGCCCGTGGGCCACCAGCCCTCGGCGTCGGGGCCGTCGGAGCCGTCGGGCCAGTAGCCCGAGAAGAGGTTGGCGCCGCGGGCGTAGATCTGCGCCGGGTCGCCGGGCGCGG
Organism: Aeromicrobium sp.; assembly: GCA_040514145.1. Classification (GTDB taxonomy): domain Bacteria; phylum Actinomycetota; class Actinomycetes; order Propionibacteriales; family Nocardioidaceae; genus Aeromicrobium. The sequence goes on along the minus strand of JBEVDF010000228.1, from coordinate 7,992 downwards.
CCGGCTGGCCGAGGAAGTCGCGCAGGGCGATCTGCACTCCGGGCAGCGGACGGCCGACCGAGCCGCCGGGCGGCAGCTCACCCGGCTTGCGTCCGTCGCCGATGGTCATGGTGAGCACCGGCGAGGTCTCGGTGAGTCCGTAGCCCTGTTCGACCGGCTTGCCGGACAGGGCGTGGAACGCCTCGGCCAGCTCGGGGTCGAGCGCCGAGGCGCCGGAGACGACCAACCGGACCCCGGCGAAGGCCTCCGCCAGTCCCTCGAGCCCGACGAGCGCCTGGATCACCTGGGGCGCGGCGGGCAGGTTGGTGACGCCGTGGTCGACGATGTCGGCGAGCAGGGCTCCGGGGTGGAACTCCTCCACCAGGACGACGGTGGCCCCGACCCGCACCGAGAGCGACAGCACGCAGTTCAGGCCGTAGATGTGGAACATCGGCAGCAGGCCGAGGACGACGTCGTCGGGCGTGGCGACGGGCGGCGAGTCGACCCGCAGCAGCTGGTCGAGGTCGGCCGAGAGCGCGCGGTGCGTCAGCATGACGCCACGCGGCAGGCCCGTGACGCCGGAGGTGAACAGGACCACGGCGAGCGACTCGGGATCGGGCGGGGCGATCGGCGGGACGTCGACCGCCTGGTCGAGCAGCGCACCGAAGCGCAGCTCGCCCTCCTCGGGGGCCGCCCGGTGGACGACGATGAGCGAGTCGCCCGTCTCGGCCTGGCGCACCTGCGTGATCGACTGGGCGTCGCCGACGACGATCTTGGGGGCGCAGGCCTCGACCATCCGCGAGATCTCGCGGGGCGTGGCGCGCGGGTTGATCGGCACGGCCACGAGGCCGCCGCGCAGCACGCCGTAGTAGGCGACCGCGAGGTCGATGCCGTTGGCCATGACGAGGGCGACCCGCTGTCCGGCCAGGACGTTGCGGCCGAGCAGGGTCTGGGCGACACGATCGGCCCATTCGTCGAACTCGGCCCATGTCACGCGACGGTCGCTCCGGGGCTCGATCAGTGCGATGCCTTGAGGGTCACGACGCGCGGTCTCGCGCAGATCGTCACTCACGTTGACGGTCATGGCGACGAGTCAACCACACCTCGCGGCCCGGGAACGCCGTTACAGTGACGCCATGTCCCCGCGACGACCGTACGAAGGTCCCCGCAACCTGCAGTCGCGCTCGATTCTGGCCGGTCAGGCCGCGGCGGCCGCTGCCGAGGTGGAGCAGGCGCTCGAGCAGCCCGCGGACCCCACCGCCGCCGCGTTCTTCGACGTGGACAACACGATCATGCAGGGAGCGTCGATCTTCCTGCTCGCCCGTGGTCTGCACCGACGCGAGTTCTTCACCACGCGCGACATCGCCCGCGCGGCCTGGCAGCAGGCCTACTTCAAGTACGTCGGCGTCGAGGACCCCGAGCACATCGAGCAGGCCCGCAACGCCGCCCTGCAGTTCATCGCCGGCCACGAGGTCAGCGAGCTGGAGGAGATCGGCGAGGAGGTCTTCGACGAGTACATGGCGGCCAAGATCTGGCCCGGCACGCGCGCGATGGCCCAGTGGCACCTCGACCGCGGCCAGCGGGTGTGGCTGATGACCGCGGCACCGGTGGAGATCGCGCAGGTCATCGCGCGCCGCCTCGGGCTGACCGGCGGCCTGGGCACCGTGGCCGAGCACGTCGACGGCGTCTACACCGGCCGGCTCGTCGGGGACATGCTCCACGGTGAGGGCAAGGCCATCGCGGTGCGCGCCCTGGCCGAGTCCGAGGGTCTCGACCTCGAGCGCTGCTACGCCTACTCCGACTCGTCCAACGACATCCCGATGCTCTCGCTCGTGGGTCACCCGTGCGCCGTGAACCCCGACGGCGCCCTGCACTCGCACGCCAAGGCCAACGGCTGGCTGGTGCGCGACTACCGCACCGGGCGCAAGGTGGTGTCCGCCAGCGCGAAGGCCGGCGCCGTGGCGGCCGTGGGCTCCACGGCCTGGCTGCTCGCCCGGCACCTGCGCCGCCGCTCCTAGTCCGCGTCGACCGGAGGCTGGCGCCGCTCCGGCCGTTGCGCTCCGCTCAGGTCGCGAAGTCGCTGATCTGCGGCGTCCCCCGCCTCGCGGCCCCAGACCAGGACGTGGGGAAGCTCGACCCGGTCCGTCTCCCAGCGGTTCACCTTCTTCTCCGCGACGACACGCGGCAGGCCGTTGAGCGCAGCGAACGGGAAGTACGACGACCCCTTGCTCAACACGTTGGCCCACGTCAGGCGCCCTTGGAGTTCAATCCGGTCGAAGGCGGCGACATCGAGGACCGCGACGAGCCTCCCGCCACGGAACGCGCGGAGCTCGGAGCCCTCGGCCTCGTAGCGGACCCAGCCGGCGGCGACGGCCCACACCGCAGCGATGGCCACGCCTGTCGCCGTGGGGATGGCGAAGCCGAACAGGAACAACAGGAACCAACTGAAGTCTTCGAACCACACCATGAAGCCGAAGGCGACAAGGTTGCCGATCCCGACCCCTTCGACGACGCCGGGAAGGCCCGCCCACCACCGCCCCTTCACGATGAGCGATCGATGATCGGTCTCAGGCACCGTCGAATTGCCCATCGCGCACGCGTGCGGCCAGAGCCGTCTTCACGGCCTCCGGGTCGGAGTCCCGCGCCAGGACCTCGCGGTGGAGGATCTCCCCCTTGCCCGTCCAGTCGCGGCGCACGCGGAGCAGCCCCACCTTCACAGGCGACCGGATGAGTGACAGCAGCGTCGCGTAGAGAAGTCCAATGACGAGCTCCTCCCCCAGCCCCGACCCTTGCCACCACAGCGGCATTCCGCGGCGCGTGTCAACGACGTAGTGGATGAAGTCGCCGCGCAGGATCCGGATCGTGTCACTCTCGACCGGAACCCCCGTCGGATCGTTCTCGTAGGGATCGCTGAGCGGATGCCGCGACGGATCGTTCGGCAGGCGGTCTTCAGGCATGCGCGGAGAGTAGCCCAGGTCGAAGACGGGTTAGTCCGCGTCGAGCGGCGGCTGGCGGTGCTCGGGCGGGGCGCCGAGCCTGTCGTAGTCCTCCTCCGAGAGGGGCGGCAGCTCGCCCTGGGCCTCGGGTGACAGCGCGGGCAGCAGCATCGCGAGGTAGCGCCGGCGGACCGTGGGCGTCGCGACCGGCGAGTTGAGGCCCAGCACGATCATGCGCAGCAGCCAGTAGAGGTCGACCGGTTCGAGATCGCGGCGCAGGACGCCCGTGACCTGGCCCCGCCGCAGCAGGTCGACGAACGGCTCGGCGAGCGCTTCGAGCGCCTCGTCGGTGACGTGGCTGACGCCGATCTCGCTCAGCACGGGGGCGTAGCGGCCGATCACCTCGACGAAGTGCGTCGCCACGTCGAGCAGGTCGGCGCCTTCGTCGTCGGCGCCGTCCACGAGCGGCAGGAGCTCCTCGGCGAAGATCCGCCCGAACGCGGCGCTCTCGAGCGCGGCACGGTTCGGGAAGTGCCGGTACACCGTGGCGACACCCACGCCCGCCTCGACCGCGATCTGCTCCATCGAGGGCGCGGCGTCCTCGGCCCACAACCGCTGGATCGCGGCGAGGATGCGCTCGGCGTTGGCACGCGAATCACGTCGTGACACAGATCTCACCTCCCCTTGTCTCGCCTCGTTTCACCTCCCATCCTACGATGTGAGAGTCACCTATCACTTCGTGAGGAACACTCGTGTCGTCTCTCCTGTACCGCTGGGGCAAGGCCGCCTTCGCCCACCCGTTCCGCTTCCTCGGCGCCTGGCTCGTCCTGCTGGTCGTCATCGTCGGATCGATCGCCGTCAACGCTCCGAAGCTGAGCAGCGAGGTCACGATCAGCGGCGTCCCCGCGCAGGACGTGCTCGAGCAGCTCGAGCAGGAGATGCCGGCGGCCGCCGGCGGCGCCGGACAGATCGTCTATCGCGCGCCCGAGGGTGCGACCTTCTTCGACGAGCAGACCGCCGGACCGCTCGCCCAGTCCATGCAGGCGATCTACGAGGACGACACGGTCGTCAACCCGCTGGATCTCGCCGGTTCCGAGCAGGCGCAGGCGCAGGCCCAGGAGCAGATGGCCGCCCAGGTGAAGGCCGCCGAACAGGCACTGCAGGCCGCCCGCGCGGGCCGCGAGCTCGACCAGCCCGTTCCGCTGGTCGTGCAGGGCGAGCTCGTGCCCGGCGTGACGATCTCCCCCGACGGCACCGTCGCGATGGCGCAGTTCCAGTTCAAGAAGCAGACGATCGACCTGCCCGCCGGAGCGATCGAGGACGTGCTCGACGCAGCCGAGGAACCGCTGGCGGGCACCGACGTCGAGGTGCTCCCGGGCGCCTCCCTGCAGGAGCTCCCCGAGGTCGCCGGTGCGGGTGAGGCGATCGGCCTGGTCGTCGCCGCGGTCGTGCTGTTCCTCGTCCTGGGCTCGGTCGTCGCCGCGGGCCTGCCCCTGCTCACCGCCCTGCTCGGCGTCGGTGTGGGCGTCGGCGGCGCCTACGCGCTGGGCCACTTCTACGAGCTCGGGTCGATGAGCGTCGTCCTGGGCCTCATGCTCGGTCTGGCCGTCGGCATCGACTACGCCCTGTTCATCGTCAACCGCCAGCGCCGCCTCATCATGCGCGAGCGACTCAGCGCCCACGAGGCGACCGGGCGCGCGGTCGGCACCGCCGGCAGCGCCGTCTTCTTCGCCGGCACGACCGTCGTCATCGCCCTCGCGGCGCTCACCATCATCGGCATCAGCCTGCTGAACACGATGGCGATCATCGCCGCCGCCACCGTCGCGGTGGCCGTGCTGGTGGCCCTCACCGCCCTGCCCGCCCTGCTGGGCCTCGTGGGCGAGCGCATCGTGTCGGACAAGGCCCGCCGGGCCTTCGAGGAGCGCGAGGCGAAGGGCGCCGACCACGCCACCGCGCGCCGCTGGGCCACCTTCGTCTCCCGGCACCGCTTCATCGCCGCCGGCGCCGTCGTCCTGACGACCCTCGTCATCGCGATCCCCGCGCTGGACATGCGCCTGGGCCTGCCCTCGAGCGAGAACTACAACTCCGGCACCGACCAGCGCGAGAGCTACGAGACCGTCAGCGAGGCCTTCGGCGAGGGCCTCAACGGCCCCCTGCTCGTGGTGCTGTCGTCGCGCTCGGACGAGCCGGTCGACCAGCGCGCCGCGGGCGCCGTCGTCGAGCAGCTCGCCCAGACCAAGGACGTCGCGTCCGCGACCGCGTCCGGCATGAGCGAGGACGGCCGCACCGTGCTCGTCTCGCTGATCCCCCGCGAGGGCCCGACCGACCCGTCCACCGAGGACCTCGTGCACGCGCTGCGCGATGCCTCCACGGAGTACGAGAAGACCTACGACATCGACCTCGGCGTCACCGGCCAGACCGCCATGGGCATCGACATCGCGGAGAAGATGAGCGAGGTCATGCCGGTCTACCTGGGCATCGTCGTGCTGCTGTCGCTCATCGTCCTGACGATCGTGTTCCGCTCGGTCATCGTGCCGCTCAAGGCGACGGCAGGCTTCCTGCTGACGATCCTGGCCACCCTCGGCGCCACGACCGCGGTGTTCCAGTGGGGCTGGCTGAACGGTCTCTTCGGGCTCGACTCGACGGGTCCGGTGATGGCGATGCTGCCGATCCTGGTCACCGGCATCGCGTACGGCCTGGCGATGGACTACCAGGTGTTCCTGGTGTCGTCGATGCGCGAGTCGTGGGTCCACGGCCACAGCGGCCGTGAGTCCGTGATCGACGGGTTCAGCCACTCCAGCCGCGTCGTCGTGGCCGCCGCGGTGATCATGACCGCCGTCTTCGCCGGCTTCATCTTCAACGGCGACCCGATGATCAAGCAGATCGGCTTCGCCCTGGCGATCGCCATCGCGATCGACGCGTTCCTCGTGCGCATGACGCTCGTGCCCGCGCTGATGGCGATGTTCGGCGACCGCGCCTGGCGGCTGCCGGCGTGGCTCGACCGCCTGCTCCCCGACCTGGACATCGAGGGCGACCAGCTCCTCAAGCGCCTCGCCGACAAGGAGTCCTGAGGGCCGGGCGAACTTTCTCGGCAGGGATGTAACGCCGGAGCGATCCCGTGACATGTCACAGGTGTCAGCAGTCCCCGGACTGCCCATCACCTGAGGAGATCACATGAAGAACAGCGCTCGCATCGGTGCGCTCGTCGCCGGCCTTGCCCTTTCGCTCGGCCCCCTGACGGCTCCCGCGCACGCCGACCGTCCGACGACGGAGCCCTGCGCGACCCAGACCACCCAGGTCGCCCGCGCCGAGGCACAGCTGGCGAAGGTGAACAGCGTGTTCGCCAAGCAGCAGGCGAAGGTCAAGAAGGCCAAGAAGGCCGTCGTCGAGGCCGACACGCGCGCCGAGAAGCGCCAGGCTGCGAAGAAGCTCAAGGTCGCCAAGGAGCGCCGCACGAAGGTGGCCAAGACCAAGAAGGCCCAGCTGCAGCGCGTCGCCAAGGCGAAGGCCCGCCTGGCCAAGTGCCTGGCGAGCCAGCCCGCCGCCTGAGCCACGGAAGAGACTCGCCTGCGGATCTGCTGCGTAGGCGTGGGAGGCCGGCTCGCCCCACCCCCGGGGCGGGCCGGTTTTTTCCGTCGGTGGGGGTCAGAGCCCGGGCGCTGCGCCCGGGATCGAGTCGAACGCCGCTCGCGACGCCGATCGGCCCGCGAGCCGTCGCAGCCCTCGGTGCCGCGCCACCCGGAGCGTGACCGCGCTGATGCCCAGCACCTCGGCGGCCGTCTTCGGGTCCATGCCGAGCCCGTCCACCAGACCCACGGCCGCGCGCTCCCGGGGCGGCAGGCCGGCCAGGACGGCGCGGAGCCAGTCCTGGTGCGCCACGTCGGGACCGTGGTCCGGGACCGGGTCGAGCGCCAGCGCCTCCCCCTCGGTGGGCCGGGTGTTGCGGCGCTGCCACGTGCGGCGCGAGGTGGCACTGATCCGGCGCGCGATCCCGAAGAGCCAGCCGCCGAAGTCCGACGACGACCCCTCGAACTCCGCCACCTTGCTGGCCGCGACGAACCAGGCCTCCGCGGCGACGTCCTCGGGCGCGGCCGCGGAATCGCCGGTGGGCCGGGTGCGCAGCCACATGACGAGCCGGCCCGCGTGCTCGAGGTAGAGCGCGCGCCAGGCCTCCTGCTCGCCGCGCTTGGCCGCTGACACGAGGGCGTCGTCACTCATCGCCGTCCACCGGGTCCTCGTCCTCGGGTGCGGGCTTGCTCGCACTGCGCCCGGCTCCCTGGCCCCGGTCCTTCGCGTCAGCGGACGCGCCGTTGCCGCGGTCCTGCTTCGCTTTCTGCTTCTCCTTCTGCTTCTCCTTCTGCTTCCCCTGACCCCGGTGCTGGCCGTTCTCGCCCTTGTCCTGGCTGCGGGTCTCGCCCTGACCCTGGCCGTTCTCCTTCTCGTGTCCCTGGCCCCGGTCCTTGTCCTTCGCGGGCGCGTCGGCGGCGGCACCTTCGGCGGCGGGGCTCGGCTCGTCGTCGCGGGCGGCGACGTCGGTCTCACGGTCGACGGAGGCTCCGGGCCCGACGAGGTCGGGCGTGACGGGACCACCAACGACCCCCGAGCCGGTGTCAGCGTCGCCGCCGGGCGCGCCGCCCTGCTCGTTTCGCGGCGGGGGCGGATCGGGCGTCACCACAGCCTCACGCAACGGCGACGACGGAATCCCCGGCACGTCGATCGCGCCGACCGCCCAGGCTCCGCCCACGGAGACGGCGCTGATGCCCAGGAAGGCCGCGATCGCGACCACGAGGCGATGCCGGCGCCGCGACATCGCGACCGTCACGCTGCTCGTGCGAGCAGCGGCGGCGAGGCGGTGGACCAGGTCGTCCGACGGCTCGAGCGGCGGTGCGTCGAACCGCAGGTCCAGACGTCCGTGCGACATGCAGAGCTCCTGGCGGGATGGGGTCAGACGAACGGGTTGCCGCGCTCGACGAGCAGGTTGTACAGCGTCTGCTGGATCGTCTCGCGGACCTGATCGGTGACGTTGAACAGCAGCATCGGGTCGTCGGCCGACTCCGGCGGGTAGGCGTCGGTGCGC
>JBEVDF010000151.1:0-4155 GCA_040514145.1 Aeromicrobium sp. | reverse complement strand
GTGGTCTTCTTCGCGGCCGGCTTCTTCGCAGCCGTCTTCTTCGCCGTGGTCTTCTTCGCCGTGGTCTTCTTGGCCGCCGGCTTCTTGGTGGCCTTCTTCGTCGACTTCTTGGCGCCCTTCTTGGCGGGCCCCTTCGCGCGACGCTCGGCCAGCAGCTCCACCGCACGCTCGTGCGTCAGGGTGGCGATGTCGTCGTCCTTGCGCAGCGTCGCGTTGTACTCACCATCGGTGACGTAGGCGCCGAAGCGGCCGTCCTTGGCCACGATCGGCTGGCCGCTGGTGGGGTCCTCGCCGAACTCCCTCAGGGGCGCTGCGGCGGCACGGCGACCGTAGGTCTTGGGCTGGGCGTAGATCGCCCGGGCCTGCTCCTCGGTGATCGTGAGCAGCTGCTCCTCGCTCTCCAGCGAGCGCGAGTCGGTGCCCTTCTTCAGGTACGGGCCGTAGCGGCCGTTCTGGGCGGTGATCTCCTGGCCCTCGGCGTCGGTGCCGACCACGCGCGGGAGCGTCAGCAGGCGCACCGAGTCCTCGAGGGTGACCGAGTCGAGGTCCATGGACTTGAACAGGCTCGCCGTGCGGGGCTTCGCGCTCTTCTTGGCGTCCTCGGGCAGCGCCTCGGTGACGTAGGGACCGTAACGACCGTTCTTCGCCACGATCTCGAGTCCGGTCTCGGGATGGGTGCCCAGCACCTTCTCCATGCCGGCCGGGGTGGCCAGCAGCTCCTTGGCCTTCTCGAGCGTGAGCTCGTCCGGCGGCAGCTCCTCGGGCACGTTGGCACGGGTGGGCTGCTCGCCGCCGTCCTTCGCCGGAACCATCGGGGGACCCTCGACGTACGGCCCGTATCGGCCGACGCGCACGGCGATGCCCTCGCCGAGCTCGAACGTGGCCAGGCCACGCGCATCGATCTCGGGGAGGTTGTCGACGAGGCGCTTCAGGCCCGTGTCGTTCTCGTTCTCGCCGGCCCAGAAGGCCTCGAGCACGGACACCCGGTTCTCGCGGCCGTGCGAGATCTCGTCGAGCACGCCCTCGAGCTCGGCGGTGAACTCGTACTGCACGAGGCGCGGGAAGTGCTGCTCCATCAGCCGGATCACGCTGAACGCGACCCAGGCCGGCACGAGCGCCGTGCCCTTCTTGTAGACGTAGCCGCGGTTCTGGATCGTGTTGACGATCGAGGCGTAGGTGGAGGGACGGCCGATCTCGCGGTCCTCCAGCTCCTTGATGAGGCTGGCCTCGGTGTAGCGGGCCGGGGGCTTGGTCTGGTGACCGGCCGCCGCCAGCTCGACCGCGGTGACCCGGTCGCCCTCGGAGAGGTTGGGCAGCTTGGTCTGCTGGTCGTCGCCCTCGGCGTCGGGGTCCTCGGTGGACTCGACGTACGCCTTGAGGAAGCCGTGGAAGGTGATCGTGCGGCCGGACGCGCCGAACTCGACGTCGCGGCCGTCCTCGGTGGCCGCGCCGATGCGGATCGAGACCGAGTTGCCCTTCGCGTCGGCCATCTGGGACGCGATCGTGCGCTTCCAGATCAGCTCGTACAGCTTGAGCTCGTCGCCGGACAGGCCGGTCTGCTTCGGGGTGCGGAAGCTCTCGCCGGCGGGGCGGATCGCCTCGTGCGCCTCCTGGGCGTTCTTGACCTTGGAGGTGTAGACGCGCGGCGAGTCGGGCAGGTAGTCGGCGCCGTACAGCTCCTTGACCTGGGCGCGGGCCGCCTTGAGGGCCGTCTGCGAGAGCGTGACCGAGTCGGTACGCATGTAGGTGATGTAGCCACCCTCGTACAGCTTCTGCGCGATCGACATCGTGCGCTGGGCGCCGAAGCCGTGCTTGCGCGAGCCCTCCTGCTGCAGTGTGGTGGTGCGGAACGGCGCGTAGGGACGGCGCGTGTACGGCTTGGACTCGACCGAGCGGACCGCGAACTCGCGACCCTCCAGGGCGGTGGCCAGGCCGACGGCCGTGGACTCGTCGAGGTGGACGACGTCGCCCTTGAGGGTGCCGGTGCTGTCGAAGTTCGAGCCCGAGGCGACGCGCTTGCCGTCGACCGTGGCCAGCTTGGCCGGGAAGCGCGAGGGCTCCAGGTCGCAGCCGAAGATGGCCTCGAGGTCCCAGTAGGACGCGGAGCGGAACGCCATCCGGTCGCGCTCGCGCTCGACGACGAGCCGGGTGGCGACGGACTGCACGCGGCCGGCGGACAGGCCGCTCATGACTTTCTTCCACAGGACCGGGCTGATCTCGTAGCCGTAGAGGCGGTCGAGGATGCGGCGGGTCTCCTGGGCGTCGACGAGGTCCTGGTCGATGTCGCGGGGGTTGGCGATCGCGCGATCGATCGCCTCCTTCGTGATCTCGTTGAAGGCGATGCGCTTCACCGGGACCTTGGGCTTGAGCTCGTCGAACAGGTGCCACGCGATGGCTTCGCCCTCGCGGTCCTCATCCGTCGCCAGGACGAGCTCGTCGGCGTCCTTCAGGAGCCTCTTCAGCTCGGTGATCTGCTTCTTCTTGTCGGCGGGGACGACATAGACCGGCTCGAACCGGTTGTCGACGTCGACGCCCAGCCGCGCCCAGGACTCACCCTTGTACTTCGCGGGGATCTGGTCGGCTCCCTGCGGCAGGTCGCGGATGTGGCCGACCGAGGAGGAGACGACGTAGCCGTCGCCCAGGTAGGCGGCGATGCTGCGCACCTTGTTGGGCGACTCGACGATCACCAGTGATGTCACGTTGGGTTCCTCCGAGCAGGCCTGATGGGGATGTGGGGCCGTGGGAGGCCCACCGTAGCGCCTCCTGTCAACCATTTTTCTCACAGGTCTCAGCTGTGGAAAAATCCGGCGAGTGGACAAGGTGACCTATGCAGACGTGCTCAGGTCGCCGGGAACGGTACCGCTGTACGTCGCGGCCTTCCTCGCGAGAATCCCGCTGATGGCACTGCCGCTGGTCCTCACGCTGCTCGTCGTCGAGGGCCTGGACGGCACCTACGGTCAGGCCGGCCTGATCGCCGCCGCCGAGACGGTGGGCGCGGCGATCGGCGCCCCGTGGCGCGGTCGCCGGATCGACCGGATGGGCCTGCGCCGGGCGCTGCTCCCGTCGATCGCGGTGCTGTTCGTCGTGTACCCGCTGGCGGCCTTCTCCTCTTACCTGTGGCTGCTCCCGCTGGCGTTCGTCGCCGGGCTGTTCATCGCCCCGGTGCACTCGATCGTGCGGATCTCGCTCGCGGCGACCCTGCCGTCGACCCACCACCGCAGTGCCTTCGCCCTGGACTCGGTGTGCGCGGAGGCCTCCTTCATCATCGGCCCGGCCGCCGCGGGCGCCCTCGTCGTGGCCGCCTCGCCGCAGATCGCGCTGGTGGCGGTCGCCGGCACCGTCGCCGTCGGACTGGGCATCCTGTGGCGGCTCGACCCGCCCACCCGCAGCGCCGACTCGGTCACCGCGGCCCGCGAGCCCGGCACCCGCTGGCTCACGACCGACCTGGTGTTCCTCTTCCTGATCTCGGGCGGGGCGATGATCGCGCTGATGGCCACCGACCTCGGGATCATCGCCGTCCTGCGCGAGCTCCACGCGATCGGGCTGGTCGGCCTGGTCTACCTGGGCTGGGGACTCTCCTCCCTCGTGGGCGGGCTGATCTACGGCGCCCGCCCGGCGTCGATCCGCCCCTCCTATCTGTTGGTGGCGATGGGAGTCCTCACGATCCCGATCGGTGTCGCCCACACGCCTTGGGTCCTCGCGATCGCGTGCATCCCGGCCGGCCTGCTCTGCGCGCCGATCATGACCGCGTGCAGCGAGTGGATCGCCAAGCTCACCGACGAGGCCTGGCGCGGCGAGGCGATGGGCTACCAGGCCACGGCGTTCACCGTCGGCGGTGCGGTCGCGGCCCCGCTCGTCGGCCTCGCGATCGACCACGAGGGAGCGGCGGCCGGGTTCGCGGTCGGCGGCGGCGCGGCGCTGCTCATCGCGGTGGGCTCACTGGCCGCCCAGCGCTCGCGTCGCCCGGCCGACGTCCACGAGGGCTGAGCCTCAGGCGGTCAGGAAGCCGTCGGCGACGAGCGCGGTGACCACCGGCGCGTAGGTGCTCCTGACCTGCGCGGCGTCCTGGTCGAGCAGCTGCGCGATCGCGTCGAGGATCTGCCCTGCCGTGAGGTCGCCGTCGCTGGCCGACAGCAGCCCCGCCTCGATCGTGTC
>JBEVDF010000135.1:0-4231 GCA_040514145.1 Aeromicrobium sp. | reverse complement strand
AACGGATTGAGGACCCGGGGGAGGGCGGTGAATCGGCCCAGGAACGGCATGCGTCCTCCTGTCACGTGCGGGCGATGTCGCGCCGACGGAAGCCGGCGAAGCCGATGGTGGTGAACACGACGATGAACCCGGCCAGCGACAGCAGGCCGCTCCACTCGGGGGACAGCGACGAGACGTTGGGGAGATGGCGCAGCGGGCTGATGTCGAGCACCCAGTCCCACAGGTTGAACGTCGGACCGAGGATCGTCAGGCCGAACGTGAGGATCACGCCGGCCCAGGCGGCCAGGCGCTTCGCCGGCGCGGCCCCGACCACCGCGATCGCCAGTGCGACGAGCACCCACACCCCCGGGATGGTGACGATGGCCTGGCCGATGCCCTCGACCAGGGAGAAGGACCCGTCGTTGTCCTGGAGCCACGCGACGAGCGTGAGAGCGATGCCCGCGACGAGCATGCCCACGGCGGTGGCCCCGAACGCGACCAGCGCGTTGGTGGCCAGGTAGGTCGGGCGGCGCAGCGCGGTGGCCAGCAAGGGGTCGACGCGGACGTCCATCTCCTCGGCGTGGATGCGCAGCACGATCTGCACGCCCATGGCGGCGGCGATGATCGCGATGATCTGCAGGATCGTGCTGACGAACGCGAAGGTGAGGCTGCTCCCGCCGCTCGCGGCGAGCACGGCGCCGATGGCCGGGTTCTCGGCGATGAGCTCGCCGATCGAGCCGGCGATGTTGCCGAAGAGCAGGCCCAGCCCGGCGAACCCGACGAGCCAGGCGGCGAGGAGCCCGCGGTGCAGCCTGAACGCCAGGCCCCAGGCGTTGCCGGACAGCCCGGCGCGGGCCCGACCGGGTCGGGTGGCGACCATGCCCTGCCCGAAGTCGCGGTGCCCCTGCAGGGCGAAGGCTGCGAGGACGAGCAGGATCGCGAAGGCCAGGGCCAGCAGCAGCGGCCACGGGTCGTTCTCCGTCGCCGGCCGGGTCTCCTCCAGCCAGCCGAGCGGGGTGAGCCACGTGACCCAGTCGGGGTAGTCGCTCGAGTCGATGTAGCCGCGCAGGACGTAACAGACCCCTAGCGTGCCCACCGCCATGCTGCTGGCGGCGCGGGCCTCCGACGCGAGTTGCGACGTGACCGCCGCGACCCCCGCGAACATCAGTGCCGACGCGGTGAAGGTCGCCGAGAGGATCAGCGTCGGGGTCACGCCGCCGCCGCACAGGACCGTGACGACGAAGCAGAACACCCCGAGCGCGACGGCCGCGATGGCGGCCATGAACACCGCCACGGCGAGCCGCGAGTGCCGGGCGATCACGCCGGACGCAATGAGCTCGGCCTGGCCGGAGTCCTCGTTCGCCCGGCTGTTGCGCACCACGATCAGGATCGCCATGAGACCGGCGAAGAACGCGCCCAGCTGGCCGGCGCGCCAGGCGTTGAAGCCGTCGGCGATCGAGAGGTCGCGGGCGGGGCCGAAGACCAGCGAGAGGGCGGGGTTCGCGCCCAGTGTGGCCGCCAGCGCCCGTCGGTCGTCGGCGTCGGGGAAGACCCACGCGTAGGCCAGGATCGACGACGCCGACAGCACCGAGATCAGCACGACCCACGGGGCGATGAGGCGGGCGTCCTGGTGCAGCGAGACCTTCAGCAGCGGGCGGGTGCCGGTCAACGGCGAGGTCCGAACGGGGGGCGTCATCGCGCCTCCCCACCGGTGTCGCCGTACTGGCGCAGGAACAGGTCCTCCAGCGAGGCGGGCGACACCGTCAGCGCCGTCATCCCCAGTGGCGTCAGTGCGGCCATCGCGTCGTTGATGCGCGCGGGCTCCACGGTGGCGGTCAGCCGGCGGTGCTCGTCGACGTGCACGTCGTGCAGGACGTCGAGCCGCTCGTGCGGCACGTGCGACAGCGTGGCGCTGATCGTGAGGCGGGTCTGCCCGCGGAGGTCGTCGAGCGTGCCGGTCTGCACCACGCGTCCGGCGCGGATGATGCTCACCCGGTCGGCGAGTGCCTCGACCTCGCTCATGATGTGGCTCGAGAGCAGGATCGTGCGGCCCTGCGCCTTCTCCTTGGCGATCTCGTCCTGGAAGACCGCCTCCATGAGCGGGTCGAGGCCGGACGTCGGCTCGTCGAGGATCAACAGCTCGACGTCGGCGGCCAGCGCCGCCACGATCGCCACCTTCTGCCGGTTGCCCTTGGAGTACTGGCGGCCCTTCTTGGTGGGGTCGAGCTCGAACCGCTCGATCAGGTGGGCGCGTCGCCGCTCGTCGAGGCTGCCGCGCAGGTTGCCGAGCAGGTCGATGGCCTCACCCCCTGACAGCCCCGGCCACAGGACGACGTCGCCGGGCACGTAGGCGAGCCGGCGGTGCAGCGCGACCACGTCGCGCCACGGATCGCCCCCGAGCAGCCGCACGGTGCCCGCGTTCGGGCGCAACAGGCCGAGCAGGACCCGGATCGTGGTGGACTTGCCGGCCCCGTTCGGGCCGAGGAAGCCGTGCACCTCGCCGGGTGCGACGGTCAGGTCGAGGCCGTCGAGCGCGGGGAACGAGCCGAACCGCTTCGTGAGGCCCTCGATCACGATCGCGGGCTCGGGGGAGTGGGTCATGGGCCCTCCTCTCGTCCTCCTGTCGATCGTCGTGGACACCGGCCCGGCTTGTACAGGGCGCCCGACCTGTGGCGGGTGACCCGCGCGAGGAGGACAGTGAGAGCAGGGAGGGACCGCGATGACGAATCTCCTTCGCTGGACCGTCGTGGCGCTGGTGACCGTGCACGGCCTGATCCACCTCCTCGTGGCGGCTGAGAGATTCGGATGGGCCGACGACCCCACCCTCGAGAAGTCCACCGGACTGGGCTTCCTGTGGCTCGTCGCGGCCGTGCTCCTGCTGGTCACCGCCCTGTTCGCGGCCCTCGGGCGCGTGGTCGGCTGGTGGCTGCTGGCGACGATCGCCGCGGTGGTCTCGCAGATCGCGATCCTGACCTCGTGGGACGTCTCGGGCTCCGGCACCCTGGTCAACGTCTTCCTCCTGGCGGTCGCGGCGTACTCGTTCCTGCTGCGCGGGCCGCTCAGCTTCCACGCGCAGTGGCACCAGCAGGTGCAGGACGCGCTCGCCGGAGCGGACACCCTGGCTCCGGTCCTGACCGAGGATGACCTCGAGGGCCTGCCCGCCCCCGTCGCCGCGTACATCCGCAGCTCCGGCGCCGTCGGCCGGCCGCGGCCCGCGAGCGTCCGTGTCGAGTTCAGCGGCCGGATCCGCAGTGCGCCGGACGCACCGTGGATGGACTTCGCGGGCAAGCAGGTCAACACGTTCGGCGCCGACCCGCGCCGGATCTTCCTCATGGAGACGAGCCGCCACGGGCTGCCGGTGCTGGTGCTGCACAGCTACGGCGGGGCCAGGGCGTCGATGCGGGCCAAGGTGCTCTCGGTGGCGACAGTGCTCGACGTCGCGAATCCCCAGCTCGATCAGGCAGAGACGGTCACGGTCTTCAACGACCTCGTGGTGCTGGCTCCCGGGGCGATCGTGGGCGCCTCGATCCGGTGGACCTCGGTGGACGACCGCCATGTGAAGGGTGTCTTCACGAACGGGCGGCACAGCGTGACGGCGAGGCTGACCTTCGACGGGGACCGGCTCGTCAACTTCGTGTCCGACGACCGCTTCCGCGCGTCGCAGGACGGGAAGGACCTCGTCCCGCAGACCTGGTCGACCCCGCTGGCCGGGCACACCGACGACGAGGGCCACCATCTGATCTCGTCGGGGGTGGGCCGCTGGTGCGACCCGAATGGCTGGTTCACCTACGTCGAGATGGAGTTCGAGGACATCGACCTCGACCCGGTCACGTCCGGGCGCTCGGCAGGAGCTCGCGCACCTCTTGGTCGCACCGGCAGGCCACCGCGATCTCGGCGGCCCACTCCAGGGCCTCCTCGTACGTCGGCACCTCGATGAGGGCGAACCCCGCGATCGCGCCGTTGGCGGAGGGGTCGGGGTCGTCGACGAGCGTGCGTTCGGGCGTGACGATGGTCGCCTCGGAGTGGTTCTTGAGGCCGCCGCCGATGATCCAGACTCCGGCGTCCTTGGCCTCGTCGACCACGGCATGAGCGGCCTTGGCCACCGCGGGCAGCTCGTTCTCGGACACGTGCATCGAGCCCTCGGTGAACGAGATCAGATATTTCGCCATCTCACGCTTCCTTTCGGCAGCCACGACAGGCCGGGCTGACACGCCCTTACTGGCCATTGTGGACCCGGAACGTCCCGAGCGCG
>JBEVDF010000118.1:0-3112 GCA_040514145.1 Aeromicrobium sp. | reverse complement strand
ACGCCTACGCCGACACCCTCCTGGCAGCCGGCCGCAAAGCCGAGGCCATCACCTGGTTCCACCGCGTCGCCGGCACCGACGGCAACAGCCTCACCGACGTCGAAGACCGACTCACCACCCTCGAAGGCTGATCGTCCACAGACACGTCAGGGTCCGCGCGCGCCATCCACAGGCTGCGCGTGGGCCCTGTCGCCGTTGCTGGTCGGGCGGAAGGCTGGCGTCATGAACGACGCCGACAACCAGGTCCTGCTCCGCGGGCGCGTGGCCGATGCCGCCGAGACCCGGACCTTGCCCAGCGGGGACGAGCTCGTCTCCTTCCGTCTCATCGTCGAGCGCAGCGCCGCCGCCCGGCGCCGATCGCGCCAGCTCGTCGACACCTTCGACTGCTCCGCGTGGACATCGCGCCTGCGCGGCAAGGCTCTGCGCCTGAGCGCGGGTGATCGTGTCGAGGTCAGCGGAGAGCTCCGCCGCCTCTTCTCCAGCAAGGGCGGTGGCGTCTCCAGCCGCGTCTACGTGGACCTCGGGTCCCTGACCCGCCTCCCCGAACCCCCGGTAGCCTCGAGCGCATGACGCTGGCCGCCACCGACACCGCGCTCGTCGCGTCGCACGATGCCTTGCTGCTGGACCTCGACGGCGTCGTCTATCGCGGTGGCGAAGCGGTGCCCGGGGCCGTCGAGGCTCTCGGTTCCGTTCGCCATGCGCGGCTCGCGTACCTCACCAACAACGCGAATCGTCCGCCCGAGGCCGTGGCTGAGCACCTGCGCCGGCTCGGGCTGACGCCCTCGGTCGAGGACATCGTCACGTCCGCGCAGGCGATCGCCGGTGTCATGTCCCACGACCTGCCGCCCGGATCTCCCGTGCTGGCGATCGGGGGAGAGGGGCTGCGTTCGGCCCTGCAGGCTCGAGGACTCGTCCCCACCGATGACCGGCACACCCCCGGCCTCGCCGCCGTCGTGCAGGGCTACACCCCTGATCTCGGCTGGCGCGACCTCGCCGAGGTCGCCTATGCGGTGCAGTCCGGTGTCCCTTGGTACGCCACCAACACCGACCTCACGATCCCGACCGCCGAGGGAATCGCTCCCGGCAACGGGGCTCTCGTCCACGCCGTGCGCCTGGCCACCGGGCGCGAGCCCGTCGTCGCGGGCAAGCCGTACGCGCCACTGTTCGAGGAGACGATGGAGCGCATCGCACCGGCGTCGCCGCTGATGGTGGGCGACCGGCTCGACACCGACATCCTCGGCGCCCGGCGGGCGAAGGTGCCGTCGCTGTTCGTCCTCACGGGTGTCAACACGCTGACCGATGTCGTCAACGCCACCGCCGACGAGCGGCCCGACTACGTCGGCGCCGACCTGTCCGCGCTGCACGATCCCCATCCCGCCGTGGTCGTCGAGGGGGACGCGGCCCGCTGCGGGCGGGCCCGCGCCGAGCTGCGCGACGGAACCCTCACCGTGGTGGCCGAGGGCACGTCCACGGAGACCCTCCGCGCGCTCGTCGGACTCGGCTGGGCGTGCCGGGACGAATCGGGCGTGGACCTGAACGTCAATGAGACACTTTGACGCATGACCGCCGAACCCACCGCTGCCGGCACCCTGGAGGCCGACGCTTCCTCGATCGAGGAGGCCGAGGGCCTGCTCCAGACCTTGGCCGACCTCGACGTCGCCGAGCACCCGCAGGTGTTCGAGGCGGTGCACCGTGTCCTGCGCGACCAGCTGGCCGGCTCGTCCGGGACCCGCGGGTGAATCGATGAGCCGCCGCGTGCGGCTCGACGCCGAACTGGTCCGCCGCGGGCTCGCCAGGTCCCGCGACCACGCCGCGACGATCATCGGCGAGGGTCGCGTCCTCGTGGGCGGCAACGCCGCGAGCAAGCCGGCCACCCAGGTGACGACCGACCAGGCCATCGTCGTCCGCGAGGGCGACGATCCCGGCTGGGCCTCCCGCGGCGCCCACAAGCTGCTCGGGGCTCTCGAGGTGTTCGAGCCCCAGGGGCTGACCGTCCAGGGGCGGCGCGCGCTCGACGCGGGAGCCTCCACCGGTGGCTTCACCGACGTGCTTCTGCGCCGCGGCGTCGCCGAGGTCGTGGCCGTCGACGTCGGCTACGGCCAGCTCGTCTGGTCGCTGCAGTCCGATCCTCGCGTCCACGTCTTCGACCGCACCAACGTCCGCGCGATCGACGCCGACCTCATCGGCGGGCCGGTGGACCTGGTCGTGTCCGACCTGTCGTTCATCTCGCTGACGATCGTGCTTCCGGCCCTCATGTCGGTGTGCCGCCCCGACGGCGACATGGTCCTCATGGTCAAGCCGCAGTTCGAGGTGGGCCGCGAGAACCTCGGCAAGAACGGCGTCGTGCGCGACCCCGAGCTGCACGCGAGCGCGGTCCACGGCGTGACCTCGGCCGCCTGGGCCGGTGGGTGGGGGACGCGCGCCCTCGCGCCCAGTCCGTTGCCCGGCCCCGCCGGGAATGTCGAGTACTTTTGTTGGCTGAGGACCGACGCCCCCGCTCCCGACGAGGCGATGGCGCGAGCCGCCGTGGCGGCCGGACCCCTCGCCACGCGGCACCCGACGGAAGGAAGCGATTCATGAGGAGCGTCCTGCTCGCGGTCCACGCGCTGCGCAACGGCGCCCCCCGGATCGCCGCCGACTTCGCCGCCTCCCTGCAAGGAGCCGGGATCGAGGTCCGGGTCCTCGAGGGCGAGGAGGCCGAGGCGCTCACGTCGGCCGGAGCCGTGGACCTCGTCGTGGTCCCCGCCGCGCCGGGCGCTGCCCGCGACTGTGAGCTGACCGTCGTCTTCGGCGGCGACGGCACGATCTTGCGAGCGGCCGAGCTGTGCCGGGGCACCGGCACCCCGTTGCTGGGCGTGAACCTCGGTCACGTGGGCTTCCTGGCCGAGGCCGACGAGGAGGACCTTGCCGATGTCGCCGCTCGGGTGATCGCCGGCGACCTCACCGTCGAGGAGCGCCTGACCGTCGACGTGCTCGTGATGCAGGACGGCGAGGTCGTCGCCACGACCTGGGCGCTGAACGAGGCCTCCGTGGAGAAGGCGTCGCGCGAGCGCATGCTCGAGGTCGTCGTCGAGATCGACGGCCGCCCCGTCTCGCGGATGGGGTGCGACGG
>JBEVDF010000082.1:0-14407 GCA_040514145.1 Aeromicrobium sp. | reverse complement strand
CTCAGCGTGAACGAGACGAAGACCCCGACGATGTAGAGCTGGATCAGCTTGGTGACCTCGGCGTCGAAGGCGACGATCAGCACCGACGCGGCCGCCGCGAGGGTCAGGATCCCGTTGCTGAACGCGAGCCGGTCGCCGCGCGTGTGCAGCTGGCGCGGCAGGAAGCCGTCGCGCGCGAGGATCGAGCCGAGCACCGGGAAGCCGTTGAACGCCGTGTTCGCCGCGAGGACGAGGATGACCCCCGTGCACGCGATCACGAAGTAGAACAGCGGCGGCACGTCGGCGAAGAGCGCCCCGGCGAGCTGGCCGATCACGGTCTCCTGCACGTACCCCTCACCGATCGGCTGGCCGTCGAGGAGCAGCTGGTGGGCCGGGTCCTCGACGTAGCGCAGGTTCATCAGGTCGGCCAGCACGATGATGCTCATCAGCATCGCGATCGAGATCGTGCCGAGCAGCAGCAGGGTCGTGGCGGCGTTGCGGCTCTTGGGCTTGCGGAAGGCCGGCACGCCGTTGCTGATCGCCTCGACCCCGGTGAGCGCCGCACAGCCCGAGGAGAAGGCGCGGGCGAGCAGGTAGGCCATCGCGATCCCCGAGACGGCACCCGTGAACGGATCCTCGGCGGCGATGTCGTACTTCGCGCTCTCGACCTCGGGCAGGGTGCCCAGGGCGTACTCGATGTACCCCCACCCCGCCATCAGGGCGATCGCGATCATGAACAGGTAGGTGGGGATCGCGAACGCGCGTCCCGACTCCTTCGTGCCGCGCAGGTTCATCGCGGTCAGCAGTGCCACGAGTCCCACGGCGGTCACGGCCTCGTGCCCCTTGAGGAACGGCAGCGCCGCGGCGGCGTTCTGCACGCCCGAGGAGATCGAGACCGCCACCGTCAGCACGTAGTCGACCATCAGCGCACTGGCCACGGTGAGGCCGGCGTTGCGACCGAGGTTGACGGTGGCGACCTCGTAGTCGCCGCCGCCGCTGGGGTACGCGCGCACGTTCTGGCGGTAGGAGGCCACGACCGTGAGCATCACCACGACGACGGCCAGGCCGACCTGCCAGTTGAAGGCGTACGCCGTCAGCCCGCCCATCGACAGGGTCAGGAAGATCTCGTCCGGCGCATAGGCCACGGACGACAGTGCGTCGCTGGCGAACACCGGCAACGCGACCCTCTTCGGCAGCAGGGTCTCGCCCATCTGGGAGGTGCGCAGCTTCTGTCCGATGAGAGCGCGCTTCAGCACCCCGGTCAATCCCACCCGAACGATGCTAGACCCGATCGGGCCGGTGTACCGTCGCCGGTGTGCACATCGTGATCATGGGGTGCGGGCGCGTCGGCGCGTCCCTGGCCCGCAGCTTGGAGTCACGCGGCCACTCGACCTCGGTCATCGACTCCAATCCTGATGCCTTCCGCCGCCTCGGTCCCTCGTTCGCCGGCTCCACCGTCACCGGCATGGGGTTCGACCGGGGCGTCCTCGTCTCGGCCGGGATCGAGCAGGCCGACGCCTTCGCCGCGGTGTCCAGCGGCGACAACTCCAACATCATCGCCGCGCGCGTCGCCCGCGAGGTGTTCAACGTGCCCAACGTCGTGGCCCGGATCTACGACCCCCGGCGCGCCGAGGTCTACGAGCGTCTCGGCATCCCGACCGTCGCGACCGTCCCGTGGGCGGCCGACCAGATGCTGCGGCGACTGCTGCCGACCGGGTCCGAGCCGGCGTGGCGCGATCCCTCGGGACGCCTGCGGCTCGACAACGCCTACGCCCCGTTCGCATGGGTCGGGCGCACCGTGTCGGCACTCGAGGCGCACACCGGCGCCCGCGTCGCGTTCATCACGCGACTCGGCGCCGGCCAGCAGATCACCGGCGGCACGGTGATCCAGGAGGGCGACTACCTCAGCATGTTCCTGGTCTCGGACGAGGCCGAGGGTGTTCTCGAGGCCCTGGCCAACGGGCCCAAGGAGGAGGACTGATGCGCGTCGCGATCGCCGGAGCAGGAGCGGTCGGCCGCTCCGTGGCCCAGGAGCTCGTCGATCACGGGCACGGGGTGCTCCTCATCGACAAGGCCGCCACCTCGATCCGCAGCGATCTCGTTCCGGGAGCCCAGTGGCTCCTGGCCGACGCCTGCGAGATGAGCACGCTCGAGGAGGCGCAGCTGCAGACCTGCGACGTCGTGATCGCCGCGACGGGCGACGACAAGGCGAACCTCGTCACGTCCCTGTTGGCCAAGACCGAGTTCGCGGTCCCCCGCACGGTGGCCCGCGTCAACAACCCGAGCAACGAGTGGCTCTACGGCGAGTCGTGGGGCGTCGACGTGGCCGTGTCCACGCCGCGCATCATGGCCGCGCTGGTCGAGGAGGCCGTGTCCGTCGGCGACCTCGTCCGGCTGTTCACCTTCCGCCAGAGCAACACGAACCTGGTCGAGCTGACCGTGCCCGAGGACTCGGCCTACGTGGCCCGGCGCCTCGGCGACATCACGTGGCCCGACGGCGTCGTGCCGGTGGCGATCCTGCGCCACGAGCAGTCGCTGCTGCCCGAGCGCGACCGCACGGTCGAGGCCGGCGACGAGCTGCTGTTCGTCACCCCGGCCGACGCCGAGGCGCAGCTCGCCGCGCAACTGGCGTCCAACGACGACTGAGTCGCCTCAGGGTTCCTGGGGCTCGTCCCGGAGGTCGGCCACCGGCGTGCTGTTGCGGCTGAGCAGCCACACCATCGCGGCGAGCGTGGCGATCTGCAGGGGCCAGCCCATGACGACCTTCGAGGTGCCGAGCCAGCCGATCTGGTCGGCGGCCCAGAGCGGGTACTGCACCAGGACGCGCAGGACGCACGGCAGCGCGAACAGCAGCGTCAGCCGGTTGCACAGGCGGCGCATCCCCTCATCGCGACGCCACCCCGTCGGGTCGCCGACGAGCGCGCCGATCATGACGCCGATCGCGGGCCAGCCGATGACCACCGTGGCCACCAGCACCACGGCGTAGCCGGCGTTGTAGAGGATGCCGGGCAGGAACACGTCGCGGGCGTCGCCCGAGCGCGATGCGAACAGCGCGGCGATGCCGATGCCCACGAGGGCGTTGATGACGAACTGCGGGTTCGAGCGCTGGACGACCCGGACGATCAACAGGACGGCCGTGAGCGTCGCGGCGATGATCAGACTGAGCTTGAGGTCGCGCGTCGTCAGGTAGCACAGCGTGAAGGTGATCGTCGGGACGGCGGCCTCGACGATCCCCCGCAGTCCGCCGAAGGCCTCGGCCAGGCGCTGGCGCACGACCTGCTCGACGGTGGCGGCGTCCGCCTTCGCGGGCTCGGACATGCTCACGGGTCCAATCGGTAGGCCGGGTTGTACATCACGCGCTCGGTGCCGCGCTGGCCGATCCGTCCGGTGGCGGTGAGGGACCGTCCGGCCGAGACGCCCTCGATGCGGCGGCGTCCGAGCCAGACCAGCGTGACCGAGCCCGTGCCGTCGTAGAGCGACGCCTCCAGCGCCGTGACGTCGCCGACGGGCCGCAGCGAAACCTCCTGCAGGACGCCGTGGACGTCGACGCGCTCGCGCTCGGGAACGTCCCTGATCGCGGTACACCCGGCTGCCGTGGCCCGGCCACGCAGCTCGGTGTCCTCTTGGCTCTCGACCGAGAAGCGGTCGAGCCAACGCGAGACCACGCCTGGCATCTCGGTCTACTCCTCGGGAATGCGCTGGGCGTCGGGCGGCAGGACGATCGGCAGCGACTCGCGCAGCATCCGGGGCTCGTCGCCGCGGCGCACGCGCAGGTCGCGCAGGATCTCGATGAAGACGCCGGAATCGGCGGACTCGAGGCCGGCCGCGCCCAGGATCGTGGCGCGCACGACCCAGCGGGGACCCTCGATGCCGATGAAGCGGGCGGGCTGGATGCCGGCGGCGCCGTCGGGCGCGGTGGCGGGGAACTGGGCCAGCACCTCGGTGCCGAAGGGACCGTCCACCTCGGTGAAGGTGCCCCCACGCTTGTCGACCTCGTCGCGCAGCTCGGCGCGGACGCCGTCCCACGTGCCGCCGCTGCGGGCGCCCGCGAAGGGGCGCAGCTCGACCGCCGAGCCACCGGAGGTGACCAGGACCGCGGTGACCACGTCGTCCTCGGTGGGCAGCTGCACCTCGATGTCGCCGCGCATCTTGATCAGCAGGCTGCCCAGGTCGACGTAGTCGTCGTGGGACTCGTTCGGGCGCTCCGTGACGTCGAACGGGCCGTCGGCCCGCGGGCCGGTGACCTCGACGTCCTCAGGAGCAACGGAGGCGGGCGCCGAGTCGGTCGCTCCGGCATTCTTGCGACCCCACATCAGGGACTTCCTTCCGTCGATGCCTCGATCGAGGCGTGACCACCCGAGGAACCGTACCCGCCTTCGCCTCGGACCGAGTCCTCGAGACCGTCGACCTCGACGAACCGGACGTGCTCGACGCGCTGGACGACCAGCTGGGCGATCCGGTCGCCGCGGGCGATGCGGACCGGCTCGCGCAGGTCGTGGTTCACCAGGAGAACCTTGATCTCTCCACGGTAACCCGCGTCGATCGTGCCCGGCGTGTTCACGACCGAGAGGCCGTGCCGCAGCGCGAGGCCCGACCGCGGGTGGATGAACCCGGCGAACCCCTCGGGCAGGGCGATCGCGAGGCCCGTGGGCACCAGGGCGCGCTCCCCCGGGGCCAGCTCGAGGTCGACCGTGGAGACGAGGTCGGCACCGGCATCGGCGGGGTGGGCGTAGGCGGGAAGGGGAACGCCGGCGTCGAGTCGGCGGATCTGCACCTCGGTCACGGTGGCGACGATACTGCCGTGAGACCCCATCGGGCACAGTGGACTCGTGAAAACCAACCCCGCGCACCACCGGGAGCGCCTCGTGGCATCGGGCCCGTGGTGGGGTGCCGTCGTCTTCGTCGCCGTGGCCGTGGGGTGGCTGCTGCTCGTCGCCACCAGCCCCGCCGTCGCGGGCGCTGTCGCTCTCCTCACGCTGGCCGTCGCCGGCGCCGGACTGTGGCGATACGGCTCCCTGCAGGTCACCGCCGAGCCTGGTCGCCTCCGCGCGGGTGACGCGCACCTCGAGTCGCCGGATCTCGGCGAGGTCGTCGCGCTGGATCGGGTCGCGTGGCGCGCCGCCCTCGCCCGCGCGGGCACCGACCGCGCCTTCCTGCTGACCCGGCCGTGGATCGACCGCGGCGTGCGCGTCGAGGTGGCCGACCCGGCCGACCCGACCCCGTACTGGCTCGTGTCGACGCGCCGTCCCGACGCGCTCGCGCGCGCCGTGGGCCACACTGGTGCTGCTCCCGACACGGGAGGCTCCCCGAACGAGAGGATCAGCGATGGCCAGGAAGCGCGCGAAGAAGGCGACGCCTGAC
Organism: Aeromicrobium sp.; assembly: GCA_040514145.1. Lineage (GTDB taxonomy): Bacteria > Actinomycetota > Actinomycetes > Propionibacteriales > Nocardioidaceae > Aeromicrobium. Next base: position 9,067 of record JBEVDF010000082.1, on the reverse strand, counting down.
CCCGGAACCACCTCGACCGCCGAGGCGAAGGTCTCCAAGGGTCGTGGCCGAGGCGCCTGGCGGGCCCTCGACGTCGGCTCCGGCCTGCTCGCGGCCTCGCTCGCCCCGAAGGTCTCCAACCTGGCGTGGCGTGCCGCCACGGGGCGCAAGCCCCCGCGCAACACGCGCAACCCCGAGCTGAGCACGAAGGAGGCCATCGCGTGGGCCGCGATCGGCGGCGCCAGCGTGCAGGTCGTCCGTACCCTCGTGCGGCGCGGTGCGGCCAGCTACTGGGTCAGGTCCACCGGCGGCCTGCCGCCGGGCATGAAGTCCACGAAGGACTCCTCGCGCTGAGAAACGACAGACGTCCGGCCCGCCGCATGAGCGGCGACGCCGGACGTCGTGAACGGTGCGCGGACCTCAGTCGGCGCAGTCCTTGCAGATCGCCATGCCGTTCTTCTCGGTGGCCAGCTGGCTGCGGTGGTGAACCAGGAAGCAGGACATGCAGGTGAACTCGTCGGACTGCTTGGGCACGACCTTGACCGCGAGCTCCTCGTGGGACAGGTCGGCGCCGGGGAGCTCGAACGACTCTGCCGCCTCGACCTCGTCCTCGTCGACCTTGCCCGAGTTCTTCTCGTGGCGACGCGCCTTCAGCTCCTCGATGCTGTCCTCGGACTGCTCCTCATCGGTCTTGCGGGGCGCGTCGTAATCGGTTGCCATCACTTCTCCATGCTCGTTCTCTTGGAACTGTGGTCGTGTTCTTGTGGAACGCGCAGATTCAACCACATGGACCAAATCTGCCCGCACCCGGACGCAATACCCCTTGTGGCGCTGATGCTCCCACTGCCGGGGCCTGCGCGCCAGTCGTGGGAGCAGGTCCTTCTCAGAAGCCGCAGCGCACGACCAGGGCGAGGAACGGATCGATGCTCCCGGCGGGCGCGGCGACCACGAGTCGTTCGCTCGGTGGCCCGTCGAGTCCGGTGACCACGAGCCCGGCTTCGCGGGCGATCAGGCCGGCGGCAGCGTGGTCCCACACGTGCAGGCCCTGCTCGACGTACGCGTCGAGGCGGCCCTCCGCGAGGTCGGTGAGGTCCAGCGCAGCGGCGCCGATGCGGCGGATGTCACGCACGTGCGGCAGCATCGCGCCGACGGCCCGGGCCTGGTGCTGGCGCACCTCGGGCACGTAGTTGAAGCCGGTGGCCACCAGCATCTGGTCCAGCGGCAGGACGGGCGGTCCCGTGAGCCGCCGGGGCTCGGTCTCGTCGGTGCGCCAGGCGCCCCCGCCGGCCACCGCCTCGTAGGACTCCCCCGTGGCGATGTTCACCACGACGCCGAGGTGGTCGGCACCGTCGACCCGCGCGCCGATCGCCACGGCGTAGCGCGCGATGCCGTAGACGAAGTTGACGGTGCCGTCGATCGGGTCGACCACCCACTCCACGCCGGAGGTGCCCGGAACGTCCTGGCCCTCCTCCCCCACGAACGCGTCGTCGGGCCGGGCGGCCAGGATCCGGGAGCGGATCAGCTCCTCGCACGACCGGTCGATCAGCGTGACCAGGTCGGTGGGGCTGGACTTCGTGCCCGCGACCCCCACGCGACCCGGCGGGCGCAGCGACGAGACGTGCTCCACCGCCTCCGTCGCGACCCGGCGAGCCAGGTCGAGCAGCTCCGTCACGCCAGGACTGCCCGCAGCGACCGCGGGTTGACGCAGCAGTCGCCCGCGCACATGTCGGCCTTCGGGCCGAACTCGCCCAGCGCCGGCCGCTCCGGGTGCTCGCCGCGCTCGGCCGCCGCGCGCTCCAGCAGCAGGTCGCGGACCATCGCCGCGTAGCGCGGGTCGGCGTTCGGGCTCGCGGCGCGCGCGAACCGCAGGCCGAGGCGCTCGGCCGTGGCCTTCGCCTCGGTGTCGAGGTCGTAGACGACCTCCATGTGGTCGGCCACGAAGCCGATGGGCACGAGCACGACCCCGGTGACCCCCTGCTCCGCGAGCTCCTCGAGGTGGTCGTTGATGTCCGGCTCGAGCCACGGCTGGCTGGGCGGGCCGGAGCGCGAGCAGTACGCCAGGGACCACGTGGGCAGGTCGAGCGCGTCAGCCACGAGCCCGGCGACCGAGAGATGCTGGCGCTCGTACAGCCCGCAGCCCGGGCCACCGCTGGCGTCGTTCATCTGGTCGGGGACCGAGTGGGTCACGAAGACCACGCGGGCGTCCTCGCCGACCTCGGCCAGCGCCGCGCGGGTGTACTCGGTGAACAGCTCGACGAACACCGGGTGGTTGAAGTGGTGACGCAGGCGGTCGACCCGGATCGGCCGGTCGTGCGAGACCTCGAAGAGGTTCTCTCGGTACTGGCGGCAGCTGCTGTAGGAGGAGTAGGCGCTGGTCATGAAGCAGGCGACCCGCTCGACCCCGTCGGCCTCCATCTGGTCGAAGGCATCGGCCAGGTAGGGGTCCCAGTTCCGGTTGCCCCAGTAGACCGGGACGTCGAGGCCTTGCTCGGCGAAGTCCTTGCGCAGGGCGGTCAGCAGCGCACGGTTGATGTCGTTGATCGGCGACTTGCCCCCGAAGCCGAAGTAGTGCTCGCCGACCTCGACGAGGCGCTCCTTCGGGATGCCCCGGCCCCGCGTCACGTTCTCGAGGAACGGGACCACGTCCTCGGGCGTCTCGGGTCCCCCGAAGGAGACCAGCAGGAGGGCGTCGTAGGGGCGTGCGTCCATGCCGTCAGTCTTCCATGGGGGCCAGACGGGCATGCTTCGGGCGAGCCGGTCCCCCGCGACCGGGCGCGGGGTCCAAGATGAGTCTCGCCATGCTCTCCGCCTACCGCACGATCCTGTCGACCCCCGGCGCGCCCGCGTTCACCACCGCCGGGGCACTGGGGCGCCTGCCGCTCTCGATGACCGGCCTGGGCATCGTCCTGCTGGTCTCCGGGCGCACCGGCGAGTACGGTCCCGCCGGCCTGGTCATGGCGGTCTACGTGATCACGTCGGCCGTGTTCGCGCCGGTGCAGGGGCGCTTGGCCGACCGACTGGGCCAGGCTCCCGTCCTGGGCGTCGCCGGTGCCCTCTTCGCCTCGGGCGTGGCGATCCTGCTGGCGACGGTCGACCACACCCTCGTCGGTGCGGCGGTGGGTGCCGCGATCGCGGGCCTCGGCGCGCCCCAGGCCGGCAACATGGTGCGGGCCCGCTGGACCCATGTGCTGCCCGACCGCAGCCGCCTGCAGACCGCGTTCGCGCTCGAGGCCGTGCTCGACGAGGCGGTCTTCATCGTCGGCCCCGTGCTGGTCACGGTCCTCACCCTGAGCGTCCTGGACTGGTCCGGGCTCGCCGTCGCCGGCACCGTGGCGATCGTCGGCGCGTGGGGCCTGGCCCTGCAGCGGTCCACGCAGCCGCCCCACCGGCACCACGACGAGGGTCCGCGCCAGCGGCTGCCCTGGTTCCTCCTCGGTCCGCTCGTCGTCGCGGCCTGCGGTCTCGGCATCCTGTTCGGCGCCGTGGAGGTCCTCGTGGTGGCGTTCACCGAGGAGCAGGGGAACCCCTCCGCGGCAGGCGTCGTGCTGGCGATCTGGGCGCTCGGCAGCCTCGTGGCGGGCCTCGTGATCGGGGCGCTCGCGCCGCCCGTCGACCCCGTGCGCCGGCTGCGCCTCTCGACCCTGGGACTGCTGCTCTTCCTGTCCCCACTGCCCTTCGCGCCGAACATCGCGCTGCTGGCCGTGGCCTTCCTGCTCGCCGGCCTGATGCTGTCCCCGACGCTCATCACCGCAGTACACCTGGTCGAGCTCACCGTGCCGCAGTCGCGCCTCACCGAGGCTCTCACCTGGACCACCACCGGCATGTCCGCCGGCACCGCGGGCGGGGCCGCCCTCGCCGGGCTCATGGTCGACCGCTGGTCCGCGTCCGTCGGCTTCACGCTCCCCGTGGCGGCGGCCCTGATGACCGCGACGGTGGCCCTGCTCTACCGCGCTCCACTCCCCCGGCCCGACCACGTCGCCAGCTGACCCGGTGGACTCGGAAAACAGGTCCTGGCCCGGCGCGTCTCCCGGGATCGGTGTGGGCTTTCATTAGCCTTGAAGTCGGTGGCAGAAGCGACACGGGGAGGCTCGAAACATGCGGGAACTCGCGACCGTGGGACTCAGCGACGACGGGCGATTCCTCGTCGCTCGGGACGCGACCACCGGAGAACGATTCCGGCTCAGCATCGATCGCCGGCTCACCTCACTGGTTGACCGCACCCCCGTAGGGTCGAGTCGTTCAGGACAGATGGAGATTCCGATGGAGAGTTCGCTCACCCCCCGAGACATCCAGAACCGCATCCGCCGCGGCGAATCGGTCGAAGAGGTCGCCGAGGCCGCCGGCATCACGGTCGAGCGGGTCCATGGCTTCGCCGTGCCCGTCATCGCCGAGCGCGAGTGGATGGCCCAGTCGGCCCGCGCCACCTCGGTGCGCCGCAAGCACGTCGGCGGCCCCGCCGTCGCCCTGGCCGAGCTGGCCGACGCGGCCCTCTCCGACCGCGGCATCGTGCCCGAGAAGGCCCAGTGGGACGCCTTCCGCCGCGAGGACGGTCGCTGGATCGTGCGTGTCGATCTCGAGGACGGCTCCGCGTCGTTCCTCTACGACCCGAAGAGCCGCTACGTCATCGCCGACGACGACGCCGCCCGCGGACTGGTGGGCGACCTCGCCACCCAGGACCAGCACGACATGGCCCTGGCCGACCTCGTCACCGACGCCCCCGAGGCCTTCGGCGGCGCGATCGGCGACGACGCCGACCACGCTCCGCTGGTGCGCTCCATCAAGGAGGCCCGCGACCGCCGTGCGCTGGAGCAGGCCGTCTTCGAGGAGCCGACCCAGGAGATCGTCGAGGACGTGGAGGACCAGGCCCTCGAGGAGCGCATCGCCGTCCCCGACACGCCCAAGCCCCGCAAGAAGCACTCGCGTCGTTCCGTCCCGAGCTGGGACGAGATCATGTTCGGCGGCTCCTCGGACTGACGTCCGGGCCACTCAGTCGAACGGCAGCACGTCGGGCGACAGCGCCCCGGCCTTGGCCCGCGCGGCGGTCATCCGCTTGCGGTGGTGCCGGCGGCACAGCACCTCGTAGCCGACCTGTGGCGTCGGGCGGTCAGGATCCTCGACGTCGCCCACCACGATCACCTCGCCCTCGGTGACCATCTCGCCGTCCTCGGTGCGCGCGTTGTGCGTGGCGCGCGCGCCACACCAGCACAGTGCCTCCACCTGGAGCGTCAGGACCCGGTCGGCGATCTCCACGAGCCGCAGCGAGCCACTGAACAGGTGGGTGCGGAAGTCGGTGAGGATCCCGAAGCAGAACACGTCGATCGCCAGCTCGTCGGCCACCTTGGCCAACTGGTCGACCTGCGCGGTGGTGTAGAACTGCGCCTCGTCGCACACGAGGTAGTCGATCCGGGCTCCCCCGGTCAGCTCGCCGACGACGTCGGCCCAGAAGTCGAGGTCCTCGGCGACCTCGATGGCCGGGGTCGACAGGCCGAGCCGGCTCGAGAGCGTGGCCTCGCCCGCGCGGTCGTGCGAGGAGTAGATGCGGCCCACGCGGCCGCGGGCCCGGTGGTTGTGGTCGAGCTGGAGCGCCAGGGTGCTCTTGCCCGAGTCCATGGTGCCGGAGTAGAAGACCAGTTCCGCCACGGCGTCAGCCCGCCACGAGGACCGGGATGCGACGCTCCCGGGGTGTGATCGAGCCGTGGAAGCCGCGCAGCAGGAGCTCCACCGCGAACGCGTCGGACGCGAAGACGGCGAAGTCGTCGAGCGCCGCCACCACCACGTCGCCGAAGCGGCCGCGGACGGCGGGGTCGATCGGGCCGAACCACTCCTCGGCGTCGTCGCGCAGGCGGATCTCCACCCGATCGCCGAGCGCGTCGCGCCAGCGGGCGGCGACGGTCGCCTCGGCACCCGACCGGGTGTGGACATGGCGGAACCGGGCCTCGCCGGCGACCAGCACCACGTCGTCGCGCAGCTCGGGATGGTCGACCAGGTCGAAGCGGCCCTCCATCGGGACGTCCACCATGCCGTGGTCGGCCGTCACGAGAAGGACGACGTCGGGCGGCAGGGCGGCACGCAGGTCGGCGACGTCGCGGTCGACCTCCACGAGCGCCTTGCGCCACTCGTCGGAGTCGACGCCCGCGCCGTGGCCGGTGTGGTCGACCGCCGACTCGTAGGCGTAGACCAGGGCGCGGTCGTCGTGCTCGACGGCCTCCACCACGGCCGCCAGGCGGTCCCACGCGTGCCGGACGCCCACGAAGGGCACCCCGCGCTGGCTGACCCGGGTGAGGCCGCTGAGCTCGAACCGTGCGTCGTTGACCACCGTGACGGCAATCCCCTCGTCGGCCAGCCGCTGCAGGACGGTGGGGTGCGGCTGCCACTGCTCGGGATCGATGCGGTGGTCCCACTGCAGCGTGTTGAGGAAGCGCGAGGTGCCCGGGATCCGGCACGTGTAGCCGGCCATGCCGTGCTGCCCGGGGCGCAGGCCCGTGCCCAGCGAGGTCAGGCTCACCGAGGTGGTCGACGGGATGCCGGCCAGCACGTTCTCCACGTTGAGGCACGAGGACAGGAACGGGGCCAGCTCGGCGTGCTCGCGCAGGAGGTCGAGGCCCAGGCCGTCGACGACCATCACGACGTACCGCCGGGACTCGGGCAGGCCGAGGACGTCGGTGAAGCCGGGCACTCCGAGGGCGCCACCCACCGAGGTCATCACCTCGTGGATGCCGGCGTGCGGCGCGGTCATCGAGCCTCGGTGACGGTGGTGGCCGCGGTGAGCGCGCGCGCGAACTCCAACAGGCCCACGACCGCGGCACCACCCTCGGCCGCCGCGCTGAGCCGCAGCGAGAAGTCGTCGCCGCTGATCGAGCCGGTGTAGCCGTGGTCGGCCTCGCACTCGGGATCGTCGCAGCGCGCGGGCTCGAGCTCGACACGCGAGACAGCGCCCCAGCCGATCGTGACCAGGGCCTCCTCGAGCTGCTGCGTCTGGGACGACACCATCCGGGTGACCACGACACCGGAGACGCGCGCCAGCGGCACCGCCTCGACGGAGGTGGACGTGTAGGGCTTCGGCAGCAGCGTGTCGCCGGGATGCTCGTCGGTGTGCGTCAGCAGCAGGCGGGTGGGCGTGAGGACCAGCACCGACATGTGCCGGCGGATCTCCTCACGGTCGAAGGTGGGCTCGTGGTGCACGACGAACGACTCCACCGGCTCGGTGGCCAGCGCGTCCTCGAGGGCTCCCGCGACGATCTCCGGGTAGTACCCGCTGCGCGAGATCGACTCGTACAGATCCTTCGTCCGGTCCGTGGTTCGGGTCACCGACCCAGCGTATCCGCCGCGACGTCGGGCTGGCTCAGCCGCCGGACGAACCAGTCGCCCCGGCTGTCGGACGAGGGGATCACCTTGGCGCGCGCGCTCAGGGCGGTGTACCCGTCGGGGTTGACCAGCACCGGCTCGAGGTCGAGCGAGACCACCTCGGGCAGGTCGTCCTTGAGTGCCGCGAGCCGCAGCACGATGTCCTCGAGCGACGCGACGTCGACCGGCTCGCTGCCGTGGTACCCGAACAGCAGGGGCGCGGCGCGGATCCCGCTGATCATCGTGCGGGCGTCCACGTCGGTGAGCGGCGGGATGCCGTAGCTGCGGTCCTCGAGCAGCTCGCTCGGCGCGCCGGCGATGCCGAACGAGACGAGCGGGCCGAAGAGCCGGTCCTCGGTGGCGCGGAACGCGACCTGCACGCCGTCGGGCGCCGACCGCTGCACGAAGAAGGTGGTGTCGGCGCGGATGCCGCTCCACGTGGTCATCTCGTCCCACGCCTGGGCCATGTCCTCGGCGTCGTGGATGCCGCGCCAGACGTGTGCGAGGTCGGGGCGGGCACGCAGGTGCTCGCTTCCGGCCTTGAGGACGACGTCCCAGCCGAGCTTCTCGCCGGCCGCGATCGCCTCCTCCTTGCTGTGCACGTTCGTCCAGGTCCACAGGTCGATGCCGTAGCAGGACAGCAGGTAGTGGACCTGCTCGGTGGACAGCACGGCGCCGCGCGGGGCGATCGTCAGCACGTCGCGGATGAGGGCCTTCGCGTCGCCGGAGCGGTGCTCGGCGGCCACGTGGTACTCACCGTGGTCGCGCGCGGCCCACTCGGCGTAGTTGACGGCGCGGGCCAGTGCCTTGACCGCCGCCTCGGGCGCCGCGTAGGACGGCACCGAGCCGCGGCCGGCGGAGCCGCCTTCGAGGTCGGGAACGCGCAGCAGCACGGGAATGCCCTTGCTGGCCAGGAAGGTGGAGACGATCGGCTTGTCGGACTGCTCGCCGATCGCCGCGAGCACGGTGGCGACGGCGTCGCTGTCGGTGGTGATCGGGGGCGCGTAGACCACGACGAGCCCGTCGACGTCGGGGCGCGCGAGCGCGGCCTCGATGGCCTCCTCGAACTCCTCGGCGCCGGCGGTGGCACCCAGCGCGATCGGCGGGGCCACCTGCAGGCCCTGTGACTTCGCGGCGTCGGTGACGATCAGGCCGACGGCGTCGGAGTTGCCGACCACCGCGATCCGGTTGCCGCGCGGCAGGGGCTGGTGCGCGAGCAGCTGGGCGACGTCGAACATCTCGTCGAGGTTGTCCACCTGGATGACGCCGGCCTGGCGGAACATCGCGTCGACGGCCTGCTGGGGCGCCGAGCTGCGGCGCACGGTGTGGCCCACGGGCACGCCCTGGGTGGACCGGCCCGACTTCACCGCGACGATGGGCTTGATCTCCGAGACCCGGCGGGCCAGGCGCGAGAACTTGCGCGGGTTGCCGATGGACTCGAGGTACAGCAGGACCACGTCGGTGCTGTCGTCCTGCTGCCAGTACTGCAGGAGGTCGTTGCCCGAGACGTCGGCGCGGTTGCCGGCCGAGACGAAGGTGGACAGACCCAGCCCTCGCGCGGCGACGGTCTCGAGGATCGCCGAGCCGAGCGCACCGGACTGGCAGAAGAACCCGGCCCGCCCCGGCGGCGGCATCGTGGCCGACAGCGAGGCGTTGAGCTTCACGTCGGAGGCGGTGTTGATGATGCCCAGGCAGTTGGGGCCGATCAGGCGCAGGCCGTGGGTGCGGCACGAGTGCAGCAGCT